>JANDJC010000078.1 GCA_024331045.1 Nitrospira sp. | reverse complement strand
GTCGGTCTTCCAACGGTCGCCTCGCCGTAGCAAACCAAACCGCCCCCCGCAGCCCACCATCGGCCCACATCCCTTCCCTCGGCCCGGCCATGCGTCATTTAAATATCATCTCCGGCTCCTTCTCGGCCCCGCGGAAGACCGCCTACCATAGCCCCTGCTCGCAAATCCGGGGTCCACCGCTGTCCAACTGCAATGCGGTTGTCTCACCGAGGCCGGTCGAGGTGTAAGTTCGGGGAGAATCCGACCGTGAAATGACCGCGCCAGCCTTGATCGAACGCGAGCCGCGGCCCGTCCGGACCAACGTTTACAGGGCCTAAACGCAACCGCTCTGCCTAAATGCAAAATCCGGGATAAGACATGATCGCCAGCTTTAGCAAACAAACTATGGGCTAGACTCGAGGAGACCGATCAAAGGACCAACAGCGACGCGCCTCAACATTTCATCCCCCAATAGACCGCAGATGCCCAGTGATATCAAGATCGCCATTCGATGCCATCCCCGGCTCTTCATGGCCATGATGCTCCATCCGCACAAAAGAACGCCATTTACATATAACAGTTCCTCGCCGTACAAATAAACCAAATAGCTAATGCCAGCTTGCACGTTCCTCCGAAATACCCCAGCAACCCCTGGAATCCCAGTCACTGCAGGTGCAATGCCCTCGCGCTGCAGTTCGGGCACGAGCTGCGACATCACAGGAACCATCAAACAGAAAACATGATAAGTGAGCCGCGTCCATGCGACAAGCGCAACAGCCCCCGCCAAGACCGAGAGGCCAGACATTACAAGCACCTTGAGGTTATCCTTCATTGATCAGCTTGGCCCTCCGGATACAGTGCTCCTCGCAGCGTGTTTAGAAAGTCCCCGTATTCCTCGAGCCCACGTCTTGCGGTCTCAGCCATCCGCTCCATCCCAGCCCGGTAGCATCTTTCGTTCAACACATCAACATTGCTACCCAAAAGCATCATCCCACGGATGCCCATCTCCCCTAACGAATTCCATGTCCATCCGATGTAGCGTTCCGCCAAAGACCGAAGATATCGTTGCCCTTCTGTACCATAGCGGGAATCGGCTCTCCCACTAGCATTGGCAACCGCGCCTACCTTGAGTTCCCTAAACGTCGCTTCTCCGCTCGCTATTTTTTCCAACAATTTCATACTCTCGGCTACCCAGAGGATTTCGCGATTCAGGCACTGGCGAGTGACGCGTTGGTCATCTACAACAATCGCTCTACCTCGCCAATTGACTTTTCGTTTCCGCAAACCATCGGGATCAACCGCCAGCCATGGCGCGTTGCCCACGTAGCGATACAAGCTGAGGTCGTCGTCAGCAATCGGATCCACCTGCAGGAAGCGGCCGAGGGTGGGCGAATAGGCGCGGTGGCGATAGTCGTAGAGGCCGAGCGGCGACAGATACTCCCGGCCGGTGAAGAGAAAGCGCACGCCGTAGGCTGACTCAGGTCGCGGTGTCCGATCCGGCGCAAAGAAGAACGGCTCGCCGAGGCGCATGCCTACTCCCAGGGCCCCGCTGCTCCACCTCACATGGTCTGTCAATCGCATGTGCCCGTCCACTTCAGGGCCATTCCATATCCTTCCCGCCCCGCTCTGTCAAGCGCCTGGCATCAAACTACGGCAGCCAGCCCCATGCTCTGCGTTCTGCCCCGACGCCACCACCAACGAACGGTCCACCCGCCTGTCCGAGGCCCCGTTGACCCCCTTTCCAATTCTCAAATATTTAGATGCGCCCCCGATCGCGCACTGGAAAGCGGCACGCGAGGCGGCCGCGTTCCTCGCCCCTGCTGCCTGACCCTCCCCCGCCCTCTAGACCGGCGTCGCGCACATGGGTTCACCCGACGCTTACAAGCGCGTAGCGGCCCGCATGAAGCGGAAGACCCTCAAGGCAAAGCGAAGGGGAACGCCTTAGGCGGCAACGGCTCTTTGGCCTGAATGGCCCAGAGCGTTCAGGTGAGTGATAGCGAGCACCGCGACCGAAGTCCCGAATTGTAGAGGTCGTGGCGTAGCTGCCCCGAAGGCGCGATAGCATCAGGACGAGCGGAGACGGTGGCCCGCCGCGTGCTTTGTCACCGGCGATGGGGCTCACGTCAATGGACCATTCTAATCCCGCGAAGGAGACCTAACACAAAACCCAACACCATGAAAGCAACTATGGCTATCTTGACTTTGAATATCGCGTCGCTCTTCCCAATGAATCCAAAGGAACAAAGACTCCAACAACCTATACCGAAAAGAATCCCGGCCAGAATGGCACCCAGCAGGCTACCGCCCACACCCAGCAGGAGTATCCCAGACAGTTGCTTGCTGGTCATTTGCACGGCTCCGAACTGCTTGCGGAAAACAAGGGGCCGAGATTCGATATGCCTATACCGACGGCGGTTCCCGCTGTGGATCCAGCCGAAGGCGGCAAGACTTCGCCAGGCAACAGATATCCACGGCGAGTAGCTTCCAAGCTTCCCCCGTCCAGGAGACTCTGAATGAACCGTGAGTTCTGGGACATTGAAACAACTCCGCGTTCAATCAGATCGCCTGTAGCAGAACCAACGCCACCAAGTACTCCACTGACCACTGCGGCACTTCCAACACCTGCGCCTAGCTTGTTCCCCTCGATAGCGTTGCGAGCAGTTTGAACACCCGCCCCGATGGCTGCACTACCAACCGCATTGAGTGCGGCTCTTACCGTGATGGAGGCGGTTAAACGAGCAACACTGGCACCCAAACCAGCACCAACGGCGCCCGACACAGCGCCTGCACCAACAGAAACCCAATTCACTTCACTAAGACTTCTGCCCTGCGCGAGTTGAACGGCCAAATCGAGACCGCCGCCTATCGCGCCACCAATGAGCATCCATGGTGTCCGGCCATCCGGATCAACAATGATAACGGGGGTATTGGCGCAATAACGGTAGAGGTTGACGTCGCCGCTGGCGAAACCGATTGGATCAGGCTGCAGGAAGCGGCCCAGGGTGGGAGAATAGGCACGGTGGCGGTAGTCGTAGAGGCCCACCGGCGCCAGGTACTCGCGGCCGGTGAAGAGAAAGCGCACGCCGTAGGCCGACTCCGCCCGCGGCGTCCCATCGGGCGCAAAGAAGAGCGGCTTGCCGAAGAATTTCTCGCACTCCTGGGCCTTCGTGCCCCACCGCAGATGATGGCTCACTCGCATTCGCGTGCCCAACCTACGGACTGTGGCTTATCCCGCCCGCCCCGCCGTGTCAACCGTCTTGCACCCAGCCACCGCCCCCGGCCTCGCCGTGGCCACTCGCATCACACGCCCACCCTCAGCGATATCTCCACGCCCTATGACCTGGCCGATGATCTTCTTCTGAATTCTCAAAAGCATTTAGCGGTCTCATGTTTGACGTTGCCGGAACCTCGAAGCCCTCCGCGCCAGATTCACCGGGTCCGGCGCAAGGCACGGCCCAACCCGATACCGAGCCAAAGCGGAACCAAGTAGTCAAACACCCAGATGCTCCCTAGGTAACCGGTCCAAACGATCGGCGTGGTGGTCGCATGATAGTACTGCAAGCTTAACCACGCCGCCAGAAAACCCGGCGCAACGATTCTGAGGCCCCAACTGCTCATTTTGCGAAGCACTTGATTTTTCCCGCACACCGCGACACAGACGGATTCCACCACCCCGACACCTGCACACCAAAGAAACAAAATCAAGTGCGCCACCGCCTTGTTCATGGCAATTTCTCCCGACGCTGACGCCAGTCTCTCGGATCGCGGCCCCATGGATACCACCGGTCTGGCAACCATCCCCGCAGTCCGAAGACGGCGAGCAAGTTCATGAGAAGCCAGTCGTGCAGCGCCGCGGACATTGCCTCGTTCAGTGATGAACCGCCAAATACCCACCTCCAATAAAGAACCTGAAGTCCGAAGCCAGCCATCCAAATGAGGAATACCACACGACTGAACCAGTCCAAGGGGCCTCGGCGCGCGACGATCACCCAATAAATCCCCAGTGCGGTCAGTGATGCCACCGGCATCACAACTCCGAACCACGCTTTTGCTAACTCGGGAGAAGCCATGTGATCACTCTATGCCGGGAAACCGATGTCCACAAACCTTGGATTTTGCGCAATTCTCTTTGCAGCCAGTGCAGTCACGTCCGCAGCCAAGATTGTTGGCTATGGCCTGCCAATATGGCGTCAAGACGCCGCCGGTGACTGATTCTGTGACCGCAGCCGCAACACCCTTCGCCGCGATGCCTGTCCCATGGGCGGCCAACAGGCCGACAGTCCCGCCAGCCGCGCCAGCCAAGGCTGCGCCCGCCGTTGAAGACCAGTTCAAGGCCGAAGCATCTCGTCCGGCCGCCTTCTGCCCCAGAACATCGCCCAAAGCAGAGGAGAGCGAGGCGGCCGCTATGGTGCCTACATGACCCGACGCAAACGGGTTAATCGCACCTACAATCGCGCCGGCAGCCGCGCCTGCCAATAAACCCATCGCCGCGCCCGAGACGGCCGCGCGAAAACCGCCGCCGGAAATTGTGGCGGCCGTCACGCCGGCAAGCATACCTGACACGGCTCCGGCAATGCCGCCACCGATGAATCCAGTGAATCCCCATAGACCTAGTGGATCAGTAAAGTATACAGGAGACGACGTCGCATAGAAAGATAAAAAATGTGCAAGCGGGTCCGGCTGGGCGAAGCGGCCCCGGGAGGGCGAATAGACGCGGTGGCGGTAGTCGTAGAGGCCCACCGGCGCCAGGTACTCGCGGCCGGTGAAGAGAAAGCGCACCCCGTAGGCTGACTCAGGTCGCGGTGTCCGATCCGGCGCAAAGAAGAGTGGCCGTTCGAAGTGCCTCTCACCCGCGGAAGGCTTGCTGCTCCACCTCACATGGGCCGCAATCCGCATACGCCCGCCCAGCTTACGGCCATCCGATACCCCACCCGCCCCGCTGTGTCAAGCGCCTGGAGCTCAGCTCCGACGCCCAGCTCTACGCCCTCCTTGATGCCCTGACGCCACCACCAACCTGCGGTCCACTCACTTGTATTCAGCCCCCTTGGCCCCCTCCCCGATTCTCAAAAATTTAGATGCGACCCCAAGCAGCGCAGCTGCGCACCGGCCTCCAGCCACCGGCGAGCGTGCCACGCACTTACTCGGCTCCGACCAAGCCTTTTCCAACTCTTACCAATTCGTTATATGCAACGACACCTACGTGACAACTAAGTACTTCGTGAGCCAAGCTGAAAGTACGGGGAAGAGAATGCACCATATGAGAGCCACAACCCACCCCACCACATTGAAAAGCACAGTGAAAACGGGGGATGGCAGTCGTCGTTTCGGGGGGCCCAATCGATCGGCCAGCCATAACAGGAGAGGGATGCTAAAATAGAAGATCATACCTACGCCCACTCCGACCACCATACCAATCAACGCGCCAATTATCCCTGCCTTTCTGCCGACCTCGAAGGCGGAGATGAAAACCACTAATGACCAAAGATGCACTACATTGAAAAGCGTCTTGGACTGATCGTCGCTCACTGGCCAGCCTCGGAGCTTTCCGATGGATAGAGGGTCGATCCGATACCCCCTGCAACTAAGGTAGCAGCCGTTCCCCCACTGAAAGGTGTTGGCCCTGTTGCAAAATATTTCAAACTTGGAGGCCCCAACTTCGCTCGATACCTGTTAGACCATTCGTAATGCCAGACGGTACGAAGATCCACAGTATTTGGAGCCGGGCTGGGCCTCCCCATCATCCCCTCTGCTAATGCTCGGCCGCCGGATGGTCTGCCGCCAACTCCCACGGCCACGCCACCGACCAGCGTTCCTACGTCGAAAGCGACTTTGTCCCAGTTTCGCGCAACCGCGTTCTCATAAATATTCACACCAGTCGTCCAGGCTCCATAGCCCGCTGCCACAAGGAGACCGGCTGACACTGCCCCGGTTGCTAACGTTCCCGCCGTCGCCGCCGACACTCCCGCTGCAGTCAGCGCCGCCGCACCCACCGAAGCCACCACCGGCGCGGCAATGACCACAAGGAGTGCAAGGCTCGCACCCATTGCAGCACCCGCGACGAAATTACGAACTATTGACCATCTTAGCAGTCCGGATGGGTCCGAGAACTTCAGAGGCTTATTGGCGCAATAACGGTAGAGGTTGACGTCGCCGGCGGCGAAATCGATGGGATCGGGTTGCAGGAAGCGGCCGAGAGAGGGCGAATAGACGCGGTGGCGGTAGTCGTAGAGGCCGAGCGACGATAGCCACTCGCGGCCGGTGAAGAGGAAGCGCACGCCGTAGGCCGATTCGGCCCGTGGCCTACCATCGGGCGCAAAGAAGAACGGCTTGCCGAAGACGTCGTAGCGGTACTGCTCCAAGAGCGCCCCGCTCTCGTCCGTCACCGCCACCGTGCTGTTCAAGTGGTCCTGATGATAAAACATCACCCCACCACCCGCCGTCAGCCCCGCCACCAGCTCGTCTATCCCCGGCCCGTGCACATACCTCCCCAAGACCTCCCCCGACGCCCCACGCTCCTCCAAGAGCCCCCACTGCTCACTCTGCGCATGACCCCACACCAGGTACACCACGCTCCCCCCACCCTGGGTCACCACCGTCCGCCTCACACACCGGTTCCGCCCATCGTACGCCAACATCACCACGTTCGACGCCGTCGCCGCCGAAATCAAGCGATTCTGAGCGTCATATTGCAGCGTCAGCCCCAACCCGCTCGTCAGATTCCCGTTGGCGTCGTACGCCAGCACCTCCTGACCCACCGTCACGTACTGGTTGAGCTCATTCACCGTGTAGGCCGTCCCCACCCCCACCACCACATTTCCTTACTGGCAAAGCCCTATTCCACTCTCATTCGTCGTCACCATTTCGATTAGCTTGGACAAAAGCCAAACCTCGTCCAACGGTGGGCGGCTCTCATAACTGGTTAGACGCACCACCATGACCCCCTCCGGATGGTTCGTGCTCGCTCCAGGTGGTATGTCAGGCCAGAGACACGCGTCCACCCACTGACGAATGGTTCCCCCCGGCCCGCATCGCGGCCAAAACAGCAGCACCGTTCGCTGCGGCCCATCTCGATCAACGATGCCGCCCCGCGGCTCCGCGAGTGCGCGACAAGTTGCCAACTCGTCGACGCCACACTCCCGCCACAGGATTGCCTCCCGAAAAATCTGCGTCTGGATGTTGGGTGATAACAAATCGCGAAACTCACGCACCAGCTGCTCTATCTCCCGCGCGACCATGTTGGTTGCGCCCAGCCCCCAAAACGAGGAAACCTTCCGGCCCTCATGCAGGGCCGTCGCTTCTTCGAACCGCCTCGCTTCAATCGCCTCCAACTCGCGGTCGTCATTCGTATACATCATCGCAAGCTCCTCTGTCGTCGGCTCGAACAATTGCCTCTCGTATTCCGCCCGCGCCTCCGGATCCCCCCTATGAAGCAAGAACTTGAACCACGCCGCCGATCTCTTGTGATCTCCAATCGCCGCATAATGCTCGCGCAAGCGACGCGCAGATTCCAAGTCTCCCCCGCGAAGAGCCTTTTCCCTTGCTTCGGATATCTGCTCCGGCGCAAGACGACGGCCGATGTAGTTGGACATGTCCAGTGGCGCGGCGCAGGGATCCCTCTTGCTGGGAGTTGTTAACGGGCCGAACGGATCGCTGTCATCGGCCAGACCATGCGGCGGCACGTGCGTGACACATCCCTCAATGACGCAGAGCATCAAGCTGGTGACCAGACCCCAAAAGCCTCGGATCTGCCGCCTCATGGGAGCCTCCTCACCGGGGACAGTGCCCCTCTAGAAGGAACTGCGTTGGTGGGCGCAACTGCCCAACCGCCAGGCACGTCCGGCGTAGTTTGGCCTCGCCAAAGTGTCAATCGGCCCTTCGGCCCCCACACTTTGATCGACCGATTGAGCCTCCTCCCAAGCATGAACTGCAATCGCTCTACAAGGCTCGGGCTACCATCGGGTGCTCTGTCTCCAGCCCCACAAACATAAAGGACAACCACACACTGTTCGCGGCGGATTCTCGCCGCAATTTCCTCCACCAGGAGATCCAGCGGCACGGGCTTCCCACCGCGTGTTCTTTGGTCACTTATGCTGCGATCCAGAGGATGACCAAGAATGATAAACATCCTCTCACGGCCGGGTGGATCCGGCATTTCTTTGAGAATCGTTTCCGCGCGTCCTCCCGATGGCTCGTACGAAAGATCTGCCTCGACCAGACCCAAAGGATCCGCGAATCGGTGTGGTTCATTGCCAACGGATCTATAGAGTGATATTCCACCTTGCAAACCCATCGGATCCACCTGCAGGAAGCGGCCGAGGGTGGGCGAGTAGGCGCGGTGGCGGTAGTCGTAGAGGCCCGCCGGCGCCAGGTACTCGCGGCCGGTGAAGAGAAAGCGCACC
>JANDJC010000077.1 GCA_024331045.1 Nitrospira sp. | reverse complement strand
CTTCCTGCTGGAGCAGTTCCTTGAGTTTCGAGAGCTTTGCTTCTTTACCTGCGTCTTCAACCGCCCGTGCCTGGCTGGCCAGCGCCTTCAGTTCCTGAATCTCCTCGCGGACCTGCTGGGTATTGCCCGCGAGCGTGATGGCCTCCAGCATCTCTTCGAGGCGCTCGCGTTCGCCCTCCTCCATCTCCTCCAGGTCGTCCGGGGCGGGAAGGTCCGGCGGGGCCAGTCGCGCGAGGTCCTGGGCGCGCTTCAAACCCTCCTCCAGACGCTTGGCCCGGTTCTCAAGCGAGTGCCGCATGGCATAGGTGCTCGAGGCCAGCCGGCGCTGATACAGGGCCATCAAGAAGCCCACGGCGCGAGCCCGTGGGTCGTCACCCTGCGATGCGGCCTTGGCGCTCTGTTGTTTCACGAAGCGGGTGATGTCGCGGTAGAGGTCGAACTCCGCCCCGTCAATCTGGAATTCCACCGTGTGCGGGATGCGCTTGGTGAAGATCGGCTGCGCGGCCCAGCCGCCATCGGGCTGCCGCTCCGGGAAGTAGATCATCGCTTCCTTCGTGCGGCGCAGGTAAAAGGGCGCGCGCCGGCGGTTCATCGCTTCGCGGATTGACTTCACGTCGGCGTACGCGTCCGCGTCGAGGAGCTGGAGGAAGAGGCTGAAGTTCTGCGGATCGCCCTTGTGCGGTGTGGCCGTCAGCAGCAGCAGGTGGTCCGAGGTGTCCCGCAAGAGCTCGCCCAGCTTGTAGCGCAGGCTCTTGTGCGATTCATCGGCGGCGGACATGCGGTGCGCCTCGTCCACGATGACCAAGTCCCAGTGGACCTGTCGCAGTCCCGGCAGGATCTCCTGCCGCTTGGCGAGGTCGAGCGAGGTGATGACCCGCTTTTGTTCCAGCCACTGGTTCATGCCGAACTGGTTCCGGATGTCGCCGCCCTTGAGGATCAAGAATTTCTCCTCGAACTTCTCTTTCAGCTCGCGCTGCCATTGGAACGTGAGATTGGCCGGGCAGACGATCAGGATGCGCTCGGCGAGCCCCCGCAACGCGAGCTCGCGGATCAAGAGCCCGGCCATGATCGTCTTGCCCGCGCCGGCGTCGTCGGCAAGGAGAAAGCGGACCCGCGCGAGCTTGAGGAGATAGTCGTAGATGGCCTCGAGCTGGTGCGGCAGCGGGTCTACGCGGGAAATGGAAAGGCCGAAGTAGGGATCAAACTCGTAGGCGATACCAAGCGAGTACGCCTGCAGGCCGAGGCGAAGGAGGCGACCATCACCATCATAGATGTGCTGCGTCTCACGGATGGAGAGGTGCTCGATGTCGCGCCCTGTGAGAATGACCTTGCGAAAGCGCTCTGACTGGGTGCCCACCAACCCGACTTCCCACGTGTCGGGACCACTGGCACGTACGGTCTCCACCCGCATCGGCTCGTTGAACAGGGGGCCGGTGAGAATCTGGCCTTCGTGCAAAGGATGTGGTTCTCTCACGGCCCCGGAGGAGGTGTGGCTCCCCGGGCAGGACTCGAACCTGCGACCAGCCGGTTAACAGCCGGCTGCTCTACCAACTGAGCTACCGGGGAACGATTGCGCAGTTCAGAGGTGCTGCATTCTAACAAATGTCGAGGGAAGAGGGGAACGAAATTTTAGACGTCAAAGTCTTCGGTTTCGTCCTCATCGGTTGAAGCGTCGGAATTGCCAACGGCAAGCGCGGCGTAGTGCTTGGCCCAGGAGAGGTACAGGTTTCCGCTGTCGCGCATGGTTTGGGCGGCCATGATCAGCTTGTGGACCAGCTCCGGATCCTTGCCGGTGGCTTCAATGATGGTCGCGCGCCGCTCCAGGGCTTTGGGATATTCGTTCAAGAGATCCCTGATCTCGTCGAGCAGTTCATCAAGGATGTTGTCTTCGTCGTGCATCGGCTTACCCCCTTCTGAGAGTCACCCCTGCCAAAGAAAAAACCCCATAGCGGCTGCCATGGGGTTTTTCGATGGGAAGATGATATGGCTCAGCCCTGGTAGGCTTGCCCCAGGGCGGCGGATTCACCTTTTCGTGATAGCAATTGCCCACTTGCGCTCACGGCCTGCATGACGATGGCATGGTGCTTGGCCGCGTCGCAGACCACCACGCAAAGCTCGCATCCTTTGCACCGGTCGATGTTGACCTCGGCCACCATCTTGGTGACGTTCAGGTCCAGGCAATTGGCCTCGGGACAATACATGATGCAGAGGCGGCACCCCTTCTTGGCCGTGCACTTTTCTTCGATGACTTGCGCAACGTTGTACATGCCGCGTAATTCCTTTTGTTGTTAGGCCGCGACGGCTGGATTGCCGACTCGCAACTCGACGTTATTCTTCTCCGCCCATTCGCTGGCCAATTCATAAGCTCGCTTGACAGTGGCCATGTTCTTGGCCAGCAACATCTCTTTCTTGGCGAATTTCTTCTTGATCGCTTCATCCAACGAAGCGGTTCCTCCCGACGCGACGAATTTCTTGCCGAACCGTTCCTGCAAGGCGCCGTCCAAGGCCTCCAGCGACACACATTTGGTGATGCCGGCGACGGAGCCGATCATGGTCATGTTCGTGGATAGCTCAGTGCCGGCGATTTCGATGGCGATCTGCGTGCCGGGAATGTAAAAGATGGCCACGTTCAAATCTCTCAGGCGTTCCAGGTCTTCGTCGGAGAGGAGCGGTCCGTCGGAGTTGATGATGACGACGCCGCCCTCTTTGATTCCTGAGTAGAAGGGCATGGTGTAGCTTTTGCCCATCGTGATGACCTGGGGATGAAAGACCTCGATCACGTCAGGGAAGACCAATTCGCCGCGGTCGTAGATCCGTTCAATTCCAATCCGACAATAACTTTCGGCTGGGGCCATGCGTTTTTCCGCCCCGAAAAACGGGTTCGAGATCGAATACTTGCCATCCCGGTTGGCGGCCATCGCCAGGACATGGGCCGCGGTCACGGCGCCCTGTCCACCTAGTCCTGACATTCGAATGTTCAGTCGCTTCTTGATCATGGGGAACCTCGCGAGGGTTGAGGTTAGGCCTGGGCCTGTCCAGTCAGTTGCTTGGCGGCCGCCTTGCGCTCTTTTTCCTTCGCCGCGATCTCGGCGAGCAGTTGTTTGGCCGGTTCGCTGACGAATTCTTTATAGGCAAACCGTTCGGTCGGCTTTTCGGAGTCGCGCATTTCTTGCAGCCCTTCCATACTGTTCTTGCCGATCTCCAGGATGCAGGGCGTGTAGAGCTGGAGATAGGTCGGGCCGATTTCACGGGCCACATATACCGCGTTCTTGACAACTTTCTCGACCAACGATGGTTTGCTGACGGTACACTGAACGACATAATGGCAGCCGGACTCCCTGGCAATTTCTGGAAGCCGGACCTTCTCAAACTGTTTGCCCACTGGCGCCATCTTGGCAACGAATCCCTTTTGCATCAAGCCACTTTCTTGCCCGCCGGTGTTGGCATAGAGTTCGTTGTCAAAGCAGATGGTCGTGAATTTTTCCTGTCGAAACCAGGACTGAAGAGTCATGTCCAGGCCGATATCGACGGTCGCCCCGTCGCCCGCCAAGACCACGACGTCTTTGATTCGTCCTGGGAAGCGGACGCTCAAGGCACGTTTTAATCCGGACGCGATGGCGTTTTGATTGCCGAAGAGGGAGTGGATATTGTGAACCGCCACCATCGGAAACACCAGGCTGGTACAGCCGGTCGAGCCAACCATCACGGTGTCTTCGGGGTTGGGCAACGAGGCCATGATGTATCGGAATGCCATTGATTCTGGACAGCCGGCACACAGTGAGTGTTGTTCAATCAGCTCCTTGGCCGTGCCGATGTCCTTCCAGCCTCTGTCCTCCTTGCCGTACGTGGCGCTTTTGACCAGGTCTTGATAGTCCGTCGGCATGATGTCGTAGAGCGCTTCTGAAATTTTAATTCGTTCTTTGCTCATGGGTCTCCTTCTTTCTTGCGGAAGACCGGGCTTCTCGGTCCACCCGCCCTACAGTCAGTACGGTCACCGCCCGATAGAGTCATCGCGGCGGCGTGTCGTCCTCTTCCCTTGCGACTTACGAACAAGATCGCTGCTCAACTCCCGCGACCAGCCAGCGAGAAGGTCTTCATGCCGAGGGCCGTCTTGATCTCCGAGACGATGATTTCTGGCGGCATGGTCATGCCCCCGCAAACGTGCGGGCCGGCGTACACCCGGTGATGATCCGGGATCGTAGCTCGGATTTCTTTGGCTAACCATCCCGTGACGTTAAATTCCGGCACAAAGATGTGTTTGGCATGTTTGGTCGCCTCTCGGATTTCGTCCGTCGGCCATGGACGCAAGGTTTTGATCTTGACGAGCCCGCAACGCACCCCTTCGTCCTCCAACATGCGGATGGCCTCTCGTCCTTGCGAAACGGCGGTCCCTGAGGCCACGATCATGATGTCCGCGTCGGTGTTTTCGGCGTCGATGAGGCCGTTGAGCCAGTGGATTGCATGTTTGCGAGATCGCTCCACCGCTGCCCAGACTTCTTGCTGCCAACTCGCATGGGTGGCGTAACTGATGTAATTGCTCTTCATCACGAAGGGATCACGCATCATGCGGACCGGCGGACACTCCATGTCCATGCAGGGAACCGGTGAACGATAGGGGTCGTAGGGCGGCAAGCACATGTCAGCCGGCGTGAGCTGGACGACGTCTTTGGTGTGGGTGACGAAGAACCCATCGCAACAGAGGGCAAGGGGTAAATGGACGTCCGGTTCTTCCGCCACAATGAAGCCTTTGAGAATCCAGTCAAAGAAATCTTGCGCCGTCTCCGCGTGCCAGACCATCATGCCGGTGTTCAAGAGGTAGGAAATCTCCAAGGTATCCGGCTGGATCGACAGAGGGGAGTTGATGCCTCGACAAGTCACAATCATCTGAATCGGCAGCCGCGCGCCAGCCCACATGGGGAAATTTTCCATGGCGCGCATGGTGCCGGGACCGGCCGTTGTCGTGAAAACGCGCGCTCCGCCAAATGACGCCCCTGCGCATTGAGACATCACGGCAAATTCGCTCTCACCGCGAAAATAATCACCGACGTAGCCTTCGGCGAAGAGCTCTCCAATCAACGCCGCCGCTTCCGATTGCGGTGTAATGGGGTAGGCAATCATAATATCGCAGCTTGCCCGCCGGATAGCCTCTTTGATCACCTCGGATCCGGTGAAAAACGATGGCGTCCGCGGCGCCTCATTCAGCATATACCACGGGTCAGTGTAAGTCTGGCCTTTTTTATTTTGGGTTCCGATGAGGGATTTCGTCTCTGCCATGGGTCCAGCCTCCTTTTTCACCGGTCACGGTTTCCCCATCAACAGGTACAGCTAACAGGTACAGTCACACACAGGCACAGGTGTTTGATTTCGGTGTCTAGTGACTCTTGGCGGCGCTCAACCGGGGCTCTACGGTTCCCTTCAGCCGTTTGATTGTCTCCGCCAACTTCATAATTTTATCAACGGAGGCGTCCCGGAACGACAACATCGCGTCCTCATGGCCAGCTTGGGCACACATCGCGATAGTGTAACAGGAAGTTCCGCCACGGATGATTTTCAACGACAAATTGGCTTGATGACAGTGCACGCCGACGAACATACAGCAATCAATTTTATTGTGCCAAATGGTCAAGTTCGGATGATTGGGGTTGATCTCGATCTCCGGGTTGATCTTGGGATATTTCGGCCGGTAGTCCGGCATCGGGATGAGCATCGGCTTTTGGCCTGGTTGCACACATTCTTTCAATGTTTCAAACAAATGTCGGACCGCCGTCGCTTTCTTGGCCGCCTTTTCGTTCCAGGCCCACAACACGAGGGGACCGGGGAAAATCGTGGGAACTTTAGCCATCAGAAACTGCCGTGCTGCTTCTTCGTAGGCCTGCTCTTCGGGAACGATGACGCCGTGGATGTGAGCCTCACCGGGATTCGGAAGCCGAATCCCCATGCTGGCGGCTGCCGGGGGAAGAAAGTGTTCAGGCCCTGGAAGGACTCGATATGTGCTCATTCCTACTCCCTACGCTTCTGTACTAGAGGTCAATGGAATTTGTGACAGCGGTACCACCCCGACATTTTTACTCTCAGTTTTTTACTCTATGGCTTCTGATGATCCTTCTGCAACCTGACAGAGGGCCTACCACGGAGAGCTTTTGGGCTACCGGACACTCTCAGGATGGGCCGATGGAACTAAAGCCCAGAGCTTGCATTTTTGCCATTCAAACATGCTCTCAACGGGCACGGGGGCATTATAGGTTTCCGAGTCCGAGGTTGTCAAATGACGCAGATGTTGCATGGTCGCGATGGAGGACGAAGCGGCGCGCGGGAAGTCCCGCGCACCGCTGGTTGACTCTCGCCGCACGGGAGAAGCTGCGCGGCTTACGTTGCGTGACGATAGGAACGTCCTTGATGGAAAAGAACAACACCCGGCGGGCTGCGGTCTTTATTTTAAAATGAGACAAATACCTCGATACGGCGGTTTTGGGCCCGCCCCTCCGGCGTGTCGTTCGTGGCGATGGGGTGACTGTCTCCGCGGCCTTCTGCCCAAACAGCGCCATTGAAACCGCCCTTTTGCAAGGCTTCTGTCGCATTTCTCGCTCGAGCGTCCGACAATTCCTTGTTGGATGGGAACTTCTTCTGAAGCGCTCCGCGAATGGGAGCGGCGTCAGTGTAGCCAATCACTCGGACCTGCCTTTCAGGGAAGTTCTTGAGCACGGAGCCCACGCGCTTCAATACGTCCTCTCCACTTGTTTGGAGCCGGTCTTGCCCCGGAGCAAACAGGAGGGCGGAGTTTAAGTTGATTGTAAGGCCGTCATTGGATGGGACGACCGACACCGTGCCCCGTGCGATCTCGGGTTGGAGGGCAAGGAGCAAATTTTTCTCCACCTTTGCCAAGTTCATCTGGTTTTGAAGGCTGGCTTGGTTTTCGGAGATGCGCGCAATGAGTTGGTTGGCGGTGGCCAGTTGGTCTTTCAATGATTGAACCTCGGCCTTCAAATCGGCAATCTCGCGTTGTGCGTCCGCAACGCGATAGGGTCGCACCGCCGGCTCACAAGGCCGCTGCCAATAACCGTACCAGCCGTCGCGACAGACGGCGTTGACCTTGACGAGGGCGGGGTTGAGATCCGCGCAGCCAGATAAAAGGATCAAGCTTGTCCCAGCCGCGAACACGTTGATGGTCAATGACTTCTTCATAAGATTCTCTCCATCAATAATGACAGCGGGCTGTCTGCTCCGTGGGGGATGAGTTGGCCCGCTCTGCAAGGGCGTTGTCGCGAACGGGGCTTCTCGGTGTATCGTCAATACATTTTCAGGATTTCTTCTCGTTTAGATTCGAATTCTTGCTGGGTCAGCATCCCTTGTTCTTTAAGGGCGTTTAACTTTTGTAATTCGTTGTAGAGGGCCGGCTTGTTCTCGACTCTGATGTGCTCTTCTTTTTCGATTCTGACCGTAGGGGGACGTGAGTCCTTGAGATCATCAAGGCGACCGAACGAATTGACCGTCCCATTTATAATTTGAACATAATACTGCTTTCTTATGATTCCATTGCTGAAGGTGTAAAAAAGATATTCTGTCTTGTCATGCGCACTGCTATGCTGAGGTTCTCCGAGAATGGAGACAGCCTTGGCTTTTGTCATTCCGACTTCAAGCTGGTTGATAACCTTCTGCGAAGTATAGAAGGCTCCGCATCCCGAACATGAAATGAGGACGACAAGCATCGACGGCAGGTATCTTCGCATGGTCAACCTTCGTATTGGGAGACACAAAGCGCTTAATGAAACTTAGGAGTATGCACTAGTACCCTACTGTCCTTGTGTGCGTCAAGTCTCTGGATGGGATCATAGCGGGGGAGATCAGAAGCTTCCTTGAGCAGAACCATGAAAGGACTGTGCTGGAAAGCTGAGATGACGTGTAGCTGGCCACCGTGCATGCTGGCCTCCCGGTGACGTGGTCGTCTGGTTTCGGTTCCTCTCCTGCGATTTTACGGGTGCGCCGCCCGCCAGTTTTTGCCGACGCCGAGATCGACCTTCAACGGAACTGAGAGGCCGAGCTGTTGTCCCACCGCCTCCATCTCGCGTTTCACCAGCTGCTTTGCTTCATCCAGATGGTGGTCTGGTACTTCGAAGATCAACTCGTCGTGGACCTGCAAGATCATCTTCACGTGCGGCAGGTCCCGGTGGAGGGCCCGGTGCACGTTGATCATGGCCACTTTGATCAAGTCGGCCGCCGAGCCTTGGATCGGGCTGTTGACGGCCATCCGTTCGCCGAGCCCTCGCTGTATGGGATCGTGGCTTTGCAGCTCAGGGATCGGCCGGCGGCGGCCCAAAATGGTCGTGGTGTAGCCCTTCTCCCTCGCTTCGGCGATGTTCCGATCCATCAACGCACGGACGGCGGGAAACTTTTCAAAGAAGGTGTCGATGTACTGTTTGGCCTCGGCCTGTGAGACGCCGATGTTTTGCGAAAGCCCGAAGGGGCTGATGCCGTAGACGATGCCAAAGACGACCGTTTTCGCCGCCCGTCGCATCTCTCTAGTGATCT
>JANDJC010000076.1 GCA_024331045.1 Nitrospira sp. | reverse complement strand
TGCGCCGACGATGCCGGCGTTTTCTCCACAGCCTCCATCCACGCGACCATTCGTCAAGCTGAGCAACGGAGTGCTCTCGTGAAAGGACCATGGTGGCGGAGCGGGGTGACCCCTTACCAATGGCTTGTGTTGTTCGTCGCCTGGCTTGGGTGGGTGTTCGATGCGATGGATGCCACCATCTACGCAATTGTGCTCCATCCAGCCTTGCACGAGCTCCTCTCCACCACACAGGGTCCTCCCTCCCCCGACCAAATTGGATGGTATGGTGGCATGATTTTCTCGATTTTCCTGATCGGATGGGCCATCGGCGGTATCACATTTGGCGTGCTGGCTGACCGATTCGGCAGAACCAAGGTGCTCATCGCCACGATCCTGATCTATGCAATCTTTACCGGAGCTGCAGCCCTTTCGGAAACCTGGTGGCATTTGGCGCTGTTCCGTTTCCTCACGGCGCTTGGCATCGGTGGTGAATGGGCGGCCGGCGCTTCCATTGTCGCGGAAACATGGCCGGAGGAGAAACGGGCCAAGGCCGCCGGCCTGCTTCAGTCGGCCTGGGCCGTGGGATTTTTTCTGGCGGCCGGCTTGAATCTAATTCTCAAGGGATCGAGCTGGCGGGCCCTCTTTGTCGTCGGCGTACTTCCTGCCTTCGTTGCGCTCCTCGTTCGGTGGTGGCTCAAGGAGCCGGAACGGTGGCATCAGGCTCGGCGCCATCCTTCTTTCTCTCTCTCGGCCATCTTTCAGGGCCAGTTGCGACGGGCCACCGTGGTCGGCTCGACCTTGGCTTTTGTCGCCGTGTTTGGCCTCTGGGGTGCAACCAATTGGGCGCCGGTCCTGGTGCGGGAGACGCCGGAAGTCAAACATTTGGAACAGGCCGCCGTCTCCGCCCACGTCAGTTATGCGATCATGGCCTTAAATGGCGGAGCCCTTTTTGGCTACCTAAGCTTCGGTCCCCTGGCTGATCGTTTTGGGCGGCGTCCAATTTTTGCCTTCATGTGCCTGGGGAGCCTTGTGATGCTTCCCGTCACCTACCTGCTCCCAGAAAGTTATGTTGGTTTATTGCTGTTCCTTCCCATTCTCGGCTTCTTTAACAACGGGATCTTTAGCGGTTTCCCCATTTATCTGCCCGAACTCTACCCGACTCAGCTTCGCGCCACCGGGTCCGGCTTTTGTTTCAATGCCGGGCGAGTACTGGCTTCGATCTCTCCGTTTCTGACCGGCTGGCTAGTTACCTTGATGGGCTCATTCGCTTTGGCGGCCAGTACCATCGCCTTGATTTACCTGCTCGGGCTCGCCGTCTTGATCTTTGCTCCTGAAACCAAAGGACAACGCCTGCCAGAGTAGCCCCACCTCTGCCCTCAAGCCCTTGACTCTCAGATTCTCTGAATTATCTTGAGGCCATGAATATGAGACGGCTTCCACGACTCCTCACTCACGATGAACGGAAAGCCGCCGAAGCGGCGTTCGATGGTCGTCCCTGTAACCCTCGATGGTCCGAGTCAGCCAAACGAGTGTACGATGGCCTCGTTCAGGCAATGTTGCTGTCGTCCAGCCTGGCGGACAAGGGCTCAGAAGAAGAGCACGCAGCCGGCGGGGGAGCGCCATCGAACAAAGAGTCCCAAGCCCTGTTCCCACCTCCCTGCCTCCCACCAGAGGCCGAGGACAACTCACCTGAAGCGACCTCAGCCACGGAGGGCGAGTCACACCCTTCTGTCTTGGCTCCAGAATCGGTCATCTCAGGGCAGGAAACAGAGGAACGAGATTGGCTCATTGATGTTTCCGAGGCAGCTCAGAAAGTGGGGTTACCTTTTCCCGTTACCGTGACGAGGCCCTTGTGGGAGAGAGGGATTGCACCACCCCACGATCTCTCGGAAGAGCAGGCAGCACAACGGCTCCGCGATGTCCTCATGGCATTTCGCCTCCGGCTGGTCGGCCAACCGATTGTGGCGCCGCTGCTGTATTTCCCCGCGATGTTGGCTTTTCCGCCGCAAGCAATCCCGCAACCGGTGTTGTTGTCTGCCTTAATCCAAGCAGACGAGCAGCGTCGTCCCCTCGTCACCTTGTTGTTGCCTCATGAAATCTCAATGACGCCGCTGTCTCTGAATTGAGTCAAGACGAGAGGATTGCGCCACCTGTAAGACGAAGGCTCGTTCCTCTGCTTCGGTCTTGACGACGCCGTTCAGTTTCGCGTCTCGCAAACGGCTTAGAATCTCCTTAAACTGCGGTCCCGGCTTCAATCCCATCGCCTGTAACGCTGTTCCGGACAGAATCGGTTTGACATGTTGATAGGTCGTGAGGAATGCTGAAATCCGGCGCTTCACCAGATCCCCTTTACTTTTTGCCATGAGGCCCAGCAAGGCCTCATCGGAGAGACCGGACAACAATCGATAGATTTCTGCCGGTTGCAATTCGGCCGTCCGCCCCAACCGTCGCATCACAGTGCGACAACCGCACCGCACGAATCGAATGGTGCAGGCCTCCGACTCGGAAAAAGGAAATCGTTTCAGCAGTTCCCCGACGGCCTGTTCCGGCAACATTTCCACCAGACCGGTCATATAGACCAACCAGACATCCATCCGATGGTTAAAATATGAAAGCCGATACCAATCAACCACCTGTTCGATGGACTCCAACATGGCCCGCAGCCGCTCGGTCCACTGGAGTTGAGGATGGATAAACCGAAGCAGGTCCAACTCCGCCATCCGTTTGATAATTTGTTTCGGCTCCCGCTCCGAGAGCAAGAGCTTCAGTTCATCAAGCAACCGGTGGCCGGAGAGCCGGTTGAACAGATTCATCTTCACGGCTCCGGCAATCAACGCAGCCGTATCCCTTCCTAAGTGAAACCCAAATCTGGCCTCGAACCGGATGGCGCGAAACACACGTGTCGGGTCTTCGACGAAACTGAGTCCGTGAAGGACACGGATCACCTTGTCGTTCAGATCCCGTTGGCCACCATAGAAATCCAGGAGGTCGCCGAACCCCTTGCCATTGAGTCGAACCGCAAGTGCGTTAATCGTAAAATCGCGGCGATACAGATCCTTCTTGATGGAACTTTGCTCAACGGTGGGCAGCGCAGTGGGATATTCATAATACTCGGTCCGGGCTGTCGCCACGTCAAGCCTGAAGCCGTCCGGCAGGATGACGATCGCCGTCCCAAACCGTTCGTGCGTCTTGACCCGCGCGTGCAAAGCCTCAGCAAGCCGCTTGGCGAAGGCGATTCCGTCCCCCTCAACCACGAGGTCGAGATCCAAATTTTCAATTCCTAACAGCAGGTCCCGTACACAGCCACCGACGACAAAAAGCGAGACACCAGACCGATCGGCCAGTTGTCCCGCTTCCTCGAGCACGGTCACCAGATGACTCGGTAAACGGCTCCGCAACAACGTGGCCACGTTCCGGCGCGGGCTGCTTGTCTCACCGTCCACCTGACCTGGCTTGAGCGTCCTCATCCTGGCAGGCCGCAACACATCATCATGCAACGTCCGTAACAGATCCGTTCTGGTGATGACGCCGACGATCTTGGTTCCTTGCAGAATCGGCACGAACCGCTGGTTGCGCTCGATCATGGCCGTTTCAATGTCGTGAAACGGAGTCTCAGGCTTTGCTGTGTAGGCGTCCGTCTGCATGATCTCGCGAACCGGCAGGGTCCCCAAGCGATGAAACAAAGCCTTCTGAATCAATTCGCGGCTGACGATTCCCACATACCGGTCTTGCTCATCGACAATAGGGAAGACGTTAAGCCCATAGGCCGTCATCCGTTCGCCCGCCTCCTTGACCGTTGTATCCACCTCGATGGCCTTGACCGGCCTCGTCATGACATCCTGGGCCAGCAAGGTCGGCCGATAGTGCGTCGTCAGCAGACGAACCATCTTTTCTTTGACTTCCGCGAGCGTAGCGCGTTTGACCGTCGCGGCCGCCGCCACGGCATGGCCCCCGCCGCCGAATTCGCGGGCAATCCAGCCCACGTCAATTTCCGGCCTCCGGCTTCGGCCAATCACCTCCACGCGGTCATCCATCATCACGGCCACGATCACCGCGTCAACGCCCTGCAATTCCGCCAGCATGTGCACGACGCCGGCCGCTTCTCCCCGACAGCGATCAACGGTGCTCGTCGCCACCAACACCTTGCGGCCTTCAAGATAATGCACTTCGCTGTGTTCCAACAGGTCGTTTAAGAGCGCAATGGCGTCCGGATCGAGCGGCCGACGAAGCGTATCCGCGACCAGCCGCAAATCGGCACCGGCGGCAACGAGGAACGCGCCGGCCTCCAAATCACGGCTCGTCGTGGAAGAGAAACTGAATGAGCCGGTTTCTTCATATAGGCCCAAGGCCATGACGGTCGCCTCGAACGGTGTGATCGCTATTTGACGCTGCCGAAGCTGCTCGGCGAGAATCGTCGTCGTCGCGCCGACCGGTTCGATAACGGATTGCGTGGAGCGGCCGGCGAAAACCGAGTCGGGCTCATGGTGGTGGTCATAGACCACCACCTCCACGGCGGGATTCTCGGCGCAGGACTTGAGCAACCCCAGGCGAGAGGGGTCCTGGGTATCGACGAGGATGAGGCGGGTGATTTGATTGAGATCAAGGTCTTTCAGTTTTGTGAGGCCCACATCGTGAACGGCCAGGAAGTTGCGCACCGTTTCCTGTGCCCCGGCTGGCAGGACCAGCTTGGCGTCCGGAAACAGTTTTCGCGCCGCCACCATGGAGGCCAGGCCATCAAAGTCGGCATGACTGTGCGTGGCGATAATGTCCATGGCCCCATTGTAGCAGGACCTTCCTGATGACAACACAACGGCGCACGTTCACGCGTCCCTTCACTCTCACGATTCATGAGGACAGTGACACCGCTGTTGGTTGCATCACCTGCGCGGCCCTGCGCGAAATTTTTTGTTTACGAAACAACACCACATCCGTCCAACTTTCCGTCGGCCATGCTTTGCACAGACCAGAGCCCGGCTTCTTGTAAGAGACGCCGAAAGAGCCGGTGCTGTGGAGTTGGCCGTGTTTAACCACTTTACCCTCAAGGAGGGTGTTATGACCAAACTGACGGCTTCCGTTTCTTTCGTCACGTTCGTCGGGTTCTTGGCGATGTCGGCTGCCTCCGCAGACGCGCAGTCTCGTGAGGTTCGGCTTATGGCTAAAATGGTCACCGGCGCGGCGTCCGGCAAGGCTGATTACCGTGAGCGTGGGAATCGCCGCAGGCTGAATGTGGAGGCGGAGGACCTTCCCGCCAACACTCCGTCACAGCAGGCCGTTTTTGTCAATAATGTTCAAGTCGGGATCATGCCCCTTTCGCCCTGTCCAGCCCCCGACCAGCATCTATTGTGCGGCGAGTTGGAACTGAACACCCAAGACGGCGAGGCCGTCCCCATCATTACGAGGGGGCAGATCGTCAGCATTGGAATGTTTCCCTCTCTGCTTTCGGGGACATTCCGACAAGTGCGGTAGAGAGGTAGAGATGAGGGAAGTCGGCTATCTCTCACTAGCCGGCTTTCCTCATAAACCTATCTCTGAGGATCCCTGGCTGTCAGTCCGCGAGGCAATAGCATCAATCTCGTCCCCGTCCGGAACGATCGGGCCGTTCTGGACGGTCAAGACGATCGATTCGTTCCGGACGATCGGATCGGTCCATTTTTTCGAATCGATCCGGTCTGTCGATCCGTTCGTACCGTTCCTGCTGGACCTTTCGATCACCTCGATCACCTCGGTCATCATGATCTGCTCGACCATCCCGTTCTGCCCGATCTTGTTCAGACCGGTCTCGCGGGGAGCGGTCCCGATCTCCTCGACCACTTCGGTCATCGCTCCTGGATCCGCTTCGATCTTCGCGAAACAACTGGTCGATCTTCTCTCCACGACCAATCCGCTCGCGGAGCTGCTGGAGACTGACCCGCCCTTCTTGGAAGTCCGAGCCCCGGCGCTTTACTTCCCGGCTCAAGTCCAGCAACTCGTTCGCCCGGTACCCCTGGCGAATTCCTTCACCAAGCAAAGCGGCTCCGTCCTTGGTCGAAACGTTGGCTTCTTTCATAACTGCCAGGCCCTTGGCTCCGGCGGCCAAGACGTCCTGTGTCACCTTCTGTTTCCCCTCAAGGGACATCCGGGTCAATTCACGCACCTCTTCCTTGGTGGCGCCCCGCGCGAGCGCTTCCGCCATGGCCTCCAACGCCCGCTGGCGGTTTCCCTCCACGATGCCACGAGCCCTGGCTTCCTCCAACACTTCGTGGGCCGATTCCAATCGCTCCGTCATCTGGCGCAAGACCTGATCGATCCGCTGAGGCTCAACGCCCTTGGCCAATCCTTCCTTCACCTTGTTCACCATCGACTCAGTGGGAAACCCCTTTTCGCCGACTTTGCCCACTCGCTCCAACAGGGGATCAAGATCCCTTGCGGAACGGCCCTGGGCTGAGCCCAAACGCACGATTTCCTCCCGATCCTGAACCGAGAGCGGTTCGGCCAGGGCCTGAGCCGCAACCACCCCCCCTGCAACTCCCAGCAGTCGTATAAGGTAAAGGATTCTCTTCATCGATTTACCGGACAATGACGACGCCGTTTCTCTGGCCGAATTCGTCTTCGACAAAGTCATCGGCTTGAGGAGGCGTCACCCACTTGACTCCGTCGATCACGTACATGAAGGTGTGCTCTCCCGCCCTGAGCGGCACATCAACCGCCCACCAGGATGTCCCCTTCAGACGGTTCAGCGGTATCGAGTCTTTGGCCCATCCGTTAAACGACCCGACAAGAGAGACCCGTGTCGCTTCCGATGCCTCCAGCATAAATCGAACAGTCCCAGGCTGTGGTTCGGGGAGGGTGGGGCTTCCTGCCTTGTTTGCCGTACAGCCTCCGATGCTGACCAGCCAGATGACCCACGCCCCGACGATGATGATGCCTCGATTGAATCGCACGATCCGCTCCTTCGAGCGAAAGAGCGTAATGAAGAGAGCGATCGGATGCAAGACAGCCGCTCATGATCAAATCTCCACGTCCAGCACCGCGTTGCGTGAACCGAATCCATCTCCGATCTCTTCCGTCGCCAGCGGATCGGCGATCCAGTGTGTCCCATCAACCACGAACATGTATTCATAACGACCGGGCTTGAGCAGCAGAGTGACGGTCCAGATTCCGCCATCGGCTCGCTTGAGCGTCGTTCGCGCCGGATTCCACCCGTTGAAATCTCCCGCCACCGAGACCGATCGGGCATCAGGCTGCACGAACACGAGCCGCACCAGCACCTTCGGCTCCGCCGCCTCGGATGAAATGGTTTGTATTGACCCTGCCGGCGCCGGCGTATCAACAATCCGTTCTGGCCGTTCCGGAATCAATCGGATGAGCGCTCCCACCGCCACCAGCACCACACAGGCCGCCGCGATGGCCTGGGCCAGGTTCCAGTTGAGCATCCGCGGCCTGGTGGCAGAGGCCCAGAGTACGGCCCACAAGCTTGGCTTGGGCCTTGTTCGTTCTTTCAATTGGCTGATGAATCGGGCCGAGGGGGCAATCTTCGGCAGCCGAGCAGCCTCCGCCACCACCATCTCAAGATTGAGCCACTGCCGACGAAGGGAAGGATCGGCATCCACCGCGCGGAGGAACGCGACCCGCTCGTCCGGCGTCAATTCATGGTCCAAGAATCGTTGAATAAGATCGTCTTCTCTCATAGCTTTCCCTTCTCCGACCGCCCTCCGACCACCTAGGACAGGGGGTTGAAAACCGCAAGCTCTCGACACAGTTGAACCCTGCCCTTGTACACTCGCATTTTCAGTGTGTCTTTGTTGACACCCAGGACCTGTTCCATTTCTTCATAGCTCAGTCCTTCGATGTGTTTCAGGATGAAGGCCTCACGATAGAGAAGCGGCAGCCGTTGAATGGCCCGCTCCAATTCTCCGGCAACCTGTTGCTGAGACAACAAGGTTTCCGGCGTTCGCTCCTCCACGACGTGGAGGTCAAGTTCCTCATCGACCGTCACATCGTTCCGGCCCTGCCCGGGCTTTTTGCTTCGCAGCCAATCCTTACACTTGTTTGAGGCGATCCGATAGAGCCAGGTGGAAAATTTGGAATCGGATCGAAAGGTCGAGAGCGCTTGGAACGCCGCGATGAACGATTCCTGCGCCAAGTCCTCGGCCTCGGCCTGGTTCCCCACCATCCGATAGGCCAGGTTCACGATCGTGGCCGCGTGCCGATCAATCAACTGTCCGAATGCCTCGTGATCCTGAGCAAGACTACGCGCCACCAACTCGGCATCGGTGGGGTCGTCATGTCGATCGGTCGGCATTGGCGGCATCACCTTTGCTCGCTATCGCCGGCCCGCCGGTCCTCTCTGATTCATCTGATGTATTAGACGAAGGGAGGGATGAGAGGTCAACGGCATGGAATGGGTTGATGTTCCGCTAAAACCGATAGTTGGTGCCAAGCGATACCCCGTAATCCGGCGCACTGTTCGACAGCCCGATAGTCACACCGCCGTTGAATCGCCAGGCATCGGAGAATTTATAGTTGAACGCCACGAACACGTCTCGAATGTTGACCCGGTCGGCCACCAGCGACCGGTACTCCTCATAATACACGCTGAACAAGAGG
>JANDJC010000075.1 GCA_024331045.1 Nitrospira sp. | reverse complement strand
TGATTCGAGCCTGTAAAGAGCTCGGCATCAAGACGGTTGCCATTCATTCGGAGGCCGACAGCGAGGCGCTTCATGTTCGGGCAGCCGATGAAAAGGTCTGTGTGGGGCCGGCGGATGCGGCGCTCAGCTATCGGAATATTCCCAATGTCTTAAGTGCGGCCGAGATCACCGGTGTCGATGCGATCCATCCGGGATACGGTTTCCTGGCCGAAAACGCCCATTTTGCAGAAGTGTGCGAATCCATTGGCATCAAGTTTATCGGTCCGACGTCGGAAAACATCGCTCTGATGGGTGACAAGGCCAAAGCAAGAGAAATCGTCGCAAAACGCGGGTTGCCGGTCACGCCGGGCAGTCTCGGTGAGTTGCGGAACGAGGAAGAAGCGATGCAAGCCGCCACGAAGGTGGGCTTTCCTGTGATCATCAAGGCGACGGCCGGCGGGGGCGGGCGGGGCATGCGCGTCGTCAATAAGGCGGAGGATTTGCCTCGAGCGTTCCAGGCAGCCCAATCAGAAGCCAAATCCACCTTTGGACATGAGGGGGTCTATCTCGAGCGGTATTTTTTGGAGCCCCGTCACATCGAAGTGCAAGTGTTAGCCGACTATCGAGGACACGTCATTCACTTAGGCGAGCGGGACTGCTCCATTCAGCGGCGACATCAAAAGTTGGTGGAAGAAAGCCCTTCCCCCGCGGTTGATGACAAGCTACGTCGAGAACTCGGGCGGGTCGCCATTGAAGCCGTGAAGGCGGTGCATTATCGGAATGTGGGAACCGTAGAATTTTTGCTTGATAAGGAGCGAAACTTTTTCTTCATGGAGGTGAACACGCGCATCCAAGTCGAACATCCCATCACCGAGATGGTCACGGGCATTGATCTTGTCAAAGAGCAGATTCGACTCGCCGCTGGCTATCCGCTGTCGATCCGGCAACAGGATGTGGTCATGAATGGGCACAGTTTCGAGTGCCGCATCAACGCCGAAGACCCGGAAAAGTTTATTCCCTGTCCAGGTCGGGTCACTAAATACCGTGCACCGGGAGGATTTGGAGTGCGAGTCGATTCAGCCATAGAGCCCGGCTCCACGATCGTTCCCCACTACGATTCCCTCATCGCAAAGTTGATTACGCACGGGAAAGATCGCCAGGAAGCGATTGCCCGGATGCGGCGCGCGCTTGGCGAGTTTGTCATTGAGGGAATCAAAACAACGATTCCGCTTCACCAAAAAATCTTCGACGACGCGGATTTCCAAAAGGGGCACGTCTCGACCGCCTTTCTTGAGCAATTTCTCGCTCAATAACGTGCTCATTTACTGGTTGCTCCCGATCCAAGTCGGATGTCCTGTCCACCACGAGAAACGGTTCATTCCTTGATCCGTTCCCCACAGATTGGAGAAGGAAGGCACGTTTCCCTGACCAAAAGCTCCGTTGAGTGTTTCCTGTTAAGATACAGCGAAGTGGGCATTCGACGGATTAACCCATGAAGTCTGTAGGCGTCATTTTTTTGATCATCTTGGTCGGACTGGCCGTCGGTGGGTATATCTTTCTGAATGGAGAACAGACGGAGCCGATACGGTATCGGACCGCTCTCGTGGAGCGGGGAACCGTCGAATCGGTTGTCAGCGCCACGGGAACAATTAATCCGGTGGTGTCTGTTCAGGTTGGTACCCAAGTGTCCGGCATGATCAAAAGCCTCCACGCGGATTTCAACACCAGAGTGAAGGCCGGCCAAATAGTAGCAGTGATTGATCCGGAACCGTTCAAGGCCCGGAGAGAGCAGGCGGCCAGCAACCTTGAAATGGCGCGCGCTGCTGCGGCAAAAGCGCGGGCGGACCTTGCCCAACGCAAACGAGAGCTTGAACGACTCCAGTCACTGTTGGCGAATCAATTTGTCTCCCAGAACGAGGTGGATGTCGCGATTACCAATTATGAGAGCGCCGAGGCTCAGGTCCGGGTTGCCGAGGCCCAGGTCAGGCAGGCACAGGCAGCGCTCGATGCCGCGGAGCTTGAGCTTAAGTATACGGTGATCCGGTCGCCAGTGGATGGGATTGTGGTTGCCCGGAATGTGGAGGTCGGACAAACGGTGGCTGCCAGTTTTTCAACCCCCAATTTGTTTCTGATTGCTCTCGATTTGACCAAGATGCAAGTAGATACCAACGTCAGTGAGTCGGACATCGGGGGGATTACCGAAGGCATGGGGGCCACATTCACCGTTGATGCGTACTCAGGAGCTCAATTCCATGGCGTCATTCGACAGGTGCGGTTGGCGCCGATCACCGTACAGAACGTGGTGACGTACAACGTAGTGGTGGGAGTGGACAATCAAGATCTTCGTCTCAGACCGGGGATGACGGCCAATGTCGCGATTGTCGTTGCTCGCAAAGACAATGTGCTGAAAGTACCCAACGCAGCGTTGCGGTTTCGCCCGCCTCAAAAAGATCGAGCGGAATACAAAGAGCAGCGGGGACGGTCTTCTTCGGGCGGAAATCCGGTCAACAGCGGGGGAACAGCGTCATCGTCGCTTGAACAGGGGAAGACGATCTGGAAAGTAGGAGCGGATGGAGAACCAGAAGTGGTGATGATTCAAACGGGCATTTCCGACGGGAGCTGGACGGAAGTCGTTGAAGGATCTGTGAGGGAGGGGGACGCCGTGATTGTTGGTATTGAATCACCCCGACAGGACCGAAAAGCCAGCGAATTGCCTCCTGGTTTTGGAGGAGGGCGCCGTTCGAGATGAGGTACCACCGACGATAGGCGCTGCCCTCTAGCCGTGTGAAGCAAAGAGCGATGAACATATTTTGACTAGGTGAGAAAAGGACCACCCAGAGTCGGTTGTTTGACGAATGAGGAGCCGGATTAACATGTCCGCTCTCGTTGTGTGCGAGGATATCTGGAAGATCTATCGGCTTGGTGATGTGGAGGTCCAGGCGCTCCGGGGAATCGATGTCATGATTCAAGAAGGCGAGTTTGTGGCCATCATGGGAGCATCTGGATCCGGGAAATCAACCTTGATGAACATTCTCGGTTGTTTGGATCAACCAACCAGAGGGCGTTATCTGCTGCGTGGGGTGGATGTCGCTCAGTTGGGAGCTAATCAGTTGGCCGAGATTCGGAATCGCCAGATCGGTTTTGTATTTCAGAACTTTAACTTGATTCCCCGCACCAGTGCCCTGGAAAACGTTCAGCTTCCCCTGTTTTACCGAGGCATGCCTTTACGCCAACAACGGGCTCTTGCCGCGGAGGCGCTCGCACGTGTAGGCCTACAAGGACGCGAAAGCCACTATCCATCCCAACTGTCCGGTGGACAACAGCAGCGGGTTGCGATTGCGCGGGCGCTGGTCGCATCTCCCTCCCTTTTGCTAGCCGATGAGCCGACGGGTAATCTGGACTCTACGTCAAGTCAGGAAATCATGGACATTCTTACTCGTCTGAACAAGGAACAAGGCATGACGATCATTCTGGTGACACACGAGATCGATATTGCCGCCTATGCGAAGCGGGAACTCGTGCTGAAAGATGGCCGTCTTGTTACCGATCGCTATCTGGCACCGGGTGTGCCTTCCCTGTCGGTAGAGACCACATGACGATCTTTTTATGGTTGACTGCTCTCAACGCTGTTCGAGTCCTTAGCCGGAACCGGCTGCGGACCGGACTGACTATGCTAGGAATTGTTGTGGGAGTGGGGGCGGTGATCGCGATGGTCAGCATCGGAGAAGGGGCGAAGACCGCTGTCGCTGAGCGGGTAGCCAGTATGGGGACCAATGTCATTCTGATTTTACCCGGCGCTGTCACAACCAGCGGCGTTCGAGGAGGACAGGGGGGAACCGTGACGCTGACGACAGCGGATGCTGTGGAACTGAAAAAACGTGTCCCCCTGCTCCGCGAGACCGGCTGGGCTAGGCGCGATGTCATGCAGGTTGTCAACGGCCACAAGAATTGGAATACGACGGTCAATGGCATTTCGCCAAGTTATCTCAGCATTCGCGGCTGGTCTTTTGTGAGTGGCGGGCCGTTCACCCAGCAAGATCTTGAAACAGCCGCGCGGGTGGCGGTGCTGGGACAGACGGCGGTTGACAATTTGTTTGAACCTGGGGAAGAACCAGTTGGCGCGACCATCCGCATCAACCATGTGCCGTTTCGGGTGATCGGTGTGCTGGCTCCCAAGGGCCAATCCGCCGAGGGACTGGATCAAGATGATGTTATTTTTATTCCCTTCACCACTGCGGAGCGGAAAGTATTTGGTACCCGGTTTTTTGGCGCTGTGGGGGCATTGTTTGCCTCGACGGAACGGCCAGAGGATCTTGATCAAGCGGTAGCGGAAATCCGTGAAGTGCTCCGGCAACGGCATCGATTGCAGCCGAATCAGGACGATGATTTCATCATTCGGACGCAAGTCGATATTGGAAAAGTCCATGAAGAGACAGGCCAGACCTTAACCATCATGTTGCTTGCCATCGCCGCTGTATCGTTGGTGGTGGGGGGCATCGGCATCATGAATATTCTTTTGGTCTCGGTGACGGAGAGGACCAAGGAAATCGGCGTGCGTATGGTGGTGGGGGCAACCAGGCGACAGATCCTGCTTCAGTTTCTAGTTGAAGCGGTGACCTTGAGCATGATTGGCGGCTGTCTCGGAATCGTAGTCGGCATTCTGGGAGCACAAGCGACGACCACTCTCGCTGGCTGGCCGACGATTATTTCTCTGGAAACGGTGGTTGCCGCCTTTGCATTCTCGATGGCGGTGGGATTGTTCTTCGGTTTGTATCCGGCCAACAAGGCCGCCTGGCTGAACCCTATCGATGCCCTCCGGTACGAATAGGACGGGCAAGAGTGGCTCGAATTCTCTCTTTCCTGAGAAGGAAGAGTATCCTGTCAAATTCTACTTCACTGAGAGATACCTGCCTATAAAAGTGGGGGAATCTCTTGGAGCGGTCAACGGCGGCGTGCTACGGGCGTGGAGCAGGGTGAACACAAGAGACAAACATCGTGATGGACAATGCGTGATGGACAATGATTGAGCGCTCATAGATGCGTAGTTATTTTGAATTAGGGTAATGCCTCCTGGTTCAAAGTCTGAGAATTGGGGGAGCAACCGTCGAGGGATGTGCTTCCTCGAGAACCACGATAATCTTCGTCGTTCGCTCTGCCTTTAGCGTTTTCTGAAAGTCATGCATTCGAAGAATGCTCGACCGAAAGAGTTTGAAGGGGCTGGATATGTAATTGCTACGATGATTTCTGTTATGTCCACCGAGGTCAGATTTCCAATGTTCAACGTTACGATGCGACCCTTAGTATGGGCTTGTATCTCTTTCGGACTGAGCGTTGCGGAGCCGAGCGGATGGGGAATAACCTGATAGCCATTCGATCCTTGGGTACAGTTAACGGAAGCGCCCTTCCTTTGCGCGCGTGTCTTTTTCTTAATTTTTGAATTTCGTCATGCTTGTCACGACGCGAGACTCCTCCCCGCGCTGCGATGCTGGATGAGTGTCCATACCTGAAACACCTTGTCCACCTAATGTTTGTGTTAAAGGGTGTGTGGTTTGCTGCGCGCGCTTTCGAAAATGTTGTGACGGGGTTTCTATCTCGATAAGCTCACTTGTGCATGCGGAGGTAGAATCGGTTAGTTTCAAGGCTCTTGATGAGAAGCTCGGTCGCCTCACACCACATCGGCAAGAGAACTTTCTCTGTTGATCGCCGACTGCGTGGCCTAGCAAGCAAGGCGGTTGCCCACAGGAACGTGGACTCTTTCGACGTGGCCACCGTCCGCCGGTTTCTTGATCGTTTCCCCCAATAGAGATTATCTACACTATACAGCGCGGAAAATAAGGCGTGAACACACGGCTGTCAAATCGGGGAGGGGGAATCAGCAGTAGTCAGACAAACTTCTATGCGGGGATGATGTTTGTCCACACGTTTATAGAGATGGGTTTCAACGATGCGATTGTCATTGATGCCCAATCCTTCGCAGATGGCATCTTGGGTAATCTTGAGCCCTCCGTCGACGTCTCGCCGCAGCGGTGTCGTAAAGTAAAAGTAAATGGAGAGGGCCAGAGGTTTTGATTGAAACTGCTTCATCAACGGGGCCCGATGCGGAGATTGGGCCAGAGCAACCCAAACCTGGCGACCAACGTGAGCCTTGTAAGACCGACTAGCAGAGGACAGCAAGCGTCGGCCCTTCACGGTGGCATATTGATGGTTGATGCTAGGAGGAACCGCAAGGATCAGAGAGAGTCGTTCAGGAGTCACGGCTACCGTGGAAGGGAAGAGGGGGCTGTCACTGGTGCGTTTGTACCCTGCATTGGTTGGAAACGATGGGGAGACAGGGGGGGAAGCCGCTACGGCGCTGGGGAAGAGAACCCGTTGCTTTGCGGAACGGCGCGCTCGAACCTGGCTGGCGAGTTGCACGAAACGAGAGGGGAGACGACGGCGCGGAGACATAGAACTCGTTAGAGTAGATTCATAATTTTCGCCATGTTTTGCTCATAACGGTCTTCGGTGCGCGATAAGTACCTCCGCCACTCCCTGGGACTCCACACCTCGATCCGGTGGTACAGGCCAAGCAGGATGACTTCTTGATCCTCATCCACGGACAACAGCTTTCGCAGACGTGCAGGAATGAGGATACGGCCGGTTTTATCAATGTCGGAGGTTCCTGCCTCCGAGACAACAAAATGCATGAAGAGACGGCTTTGATCATCGTCCAGTGAAGCTTTGGTCCGTTCGAGAACCTGGTTCCATTGTTTCGCCGAATACAGCAGCAGCGATTGCTCGGGGCCTTTTAAAAATACGACTGCCTGACCCTCCGCCTCGATTTGTTCCCGAAGGGGGGAGGGAGCAATGAAACGTCCTTTTTCGTCCAATTTGCAAAGGTATTCGCCTGCAAACATGGAATCGTTCCTGGCTGTTTATTGGTCAGGTATGGGTGGGATTCGGTGACACATCTATCGTCCACGGTCTAATCTGACGAACTGCCATTCTTCCCCAGCGTAAAACTCCAGCGTAAAGGCCGGGAGCTGGTAATTTCGTAAATAGCGAGAAAGGGTGCGATGTGAGACTTTCAGGTACTGACAGGTTTCTTCCACCGTCATCAAGCCACCGGTCATCAAGGTTCTACCTGGCCGCTCATGGATGGGAACCTCTTGAGGACGTTGCTCGACAACGGTCTGCATTCTCCTGTGATGAGTAATAATTGTCAAGGGAAATGTATGCCAATGACCGTCAATCACCGTCCGTATCCTCTGAGGAGGTGCCCGCCTCTCTGTCATTGGTCATGTCTTCGCCATCCAGCAGGGAGCCCATGTCATCCATTTCATCGCCGAGGTCATCCCCCATTTCGTTTTTCATTTTCTGCATGAAGCGCGCCATGCTTTCGGGATCTCCCTCGTCCAAACGATCCAGATCGGTTGATTCGGCAAGGGATTCAAGGCGAGCCTCTTCTGATTTTAGTGCGGCAAAGCGAGACATGATGCGATCCATGTCGTGGCTTCCACAATGGCTGCAGGGAGGCAATAAAGCAAGGCGATAATTCAATACCAATTGCGAGCTCCGTTTCTTGCAGGTTCGGCATACATATTCATAAATCGGCATAGCAGTCTGTCCTCCTCAGTCGTGGGTTCTGCGATGACTCTGGTCCAGCAGTCGATCTGGAATCTGATGGTTATCCATCGTTCGTCCTAGTGTCAGGACATACACATCGCTTGATCCGGCTTTTCGGAGTACCTTGGCACATTCGTTGACTGTAGTGCCGGTTGTCAGCACATCGTCGATCAGCAAGATACGTTTCCCGTTGATAGATGAAGGCTGCGGGACGGCGAAGACGCCACGAAGGTTTTTGAGTCGTTCTTTTCGCCTGAGAGCGGTCTGTTGGGGCGAGGGATGGAGACGGACCAAATCCGTGCAGGAGACCCGAAGGCCGAAGTGATGTCCAATCCGATCAGCCAAGAGCAATGATTGGTTGAACTCACGCTCTCGCAGTCGATCAATATGAAGCGGAACTGGAATGATCATGTCGAAGGACTCACAGGCAGGAAATTGGTTGATGATGAGACGGGCCAGAGGGTCGGCCAACGCTACTTTTCGCCCATATTTGAACAGATGAAGGGCCTCGCGGAGAGGGGAGACATAGGGATACAACGTCCAGGCCTTGGTAAAGGATGGCGGCCACTTTCTACAGGCCCAGCAGACTTGATGGGGGGTATGGGAGGTGGCGGCGGGCGAAACGAAAGGATAGCTGCAGCGGCTGCAGCGTGTGGATGGCAGGGGGGTAATAGTATTCCAGCAAGGAGAGCAAAAATAGGGAATGGGATCGTCAGTCAAAGAAACGCCACAGGTCGCGCAACCGACAGGGAATAAAAACCGCATGGCTTGGCGCGCTGTTGCTCTGGCATATTGTGCCGCGCGCTGAGTCAGGGATGCCATGAGCTCACCCCATGAACCGATGACAGTGTTCCTGTGGCATTGCTCCTTAAGCTGAAGAGACCGGCGCTGTCAAGGTTGTGCCCCTCTCGGACGGTGTGTTATACGGAAGCGCTGGACAAACGATAGTGCGCGGGCGATCGTCTTCTAAGGGGATAGAGGCCGTGGTCGTCCTGAAACGGCTCTCAAAAACATATCGTCGTGGTCAGACCATTGTTGTCGCGTTGCGCGAGGTCGATCTTGAGATAGCGCGGGGCGACTTCTGTGCATTCGTGGGGCCAAGCGGCTGTGGCAAAAGCACCTTGCTCAATCTGGTCGCCGGCTTGGATCTGCCCACCTCGGGAGAAATTCTTATCGATGGACAATCGACGGTGGGGTTTAGCAACACGCAATGGACGAAGTTGCGGCGAGAGACCATTGGCATCGTGTTTCAGGCTTTTCACCTGGTCCCAGCATTGACAGCGGCGGAAAACGTGGCGCTGCCGTTGCTGCTCCGGGGAGAGGGGCGGCGGGATGTCATGAAGCGGACGGAAGAAGCACTGGAAATGGTTGCCATGAGCCACCGGCGGTCCCATCGACCGGCTGAACTCTCTGGCGGAGAACAACAGCGAGTCGCGATTGCGCGGGCGATCGTGCATCGTCCGCGTCTCTTGCTTGCCGATGAACCAACCGGCAACCTCGATTCACGCCAAGGTGGCGAAATTATGGCGTTGCTCAAAACACTTGCCCAGGCGGAAAAGCAAACGGTTCTGCTGGTGACTCATAGCCAACAGGCTGCTCAAACGGCAGACTATGTGTGGACGATGAGAGACGGCCAGCTCTTATCACGAGT
>JANDJC010000074.1 GCA_024331045.1 Nitrospira sp. | reverse complement strand
GAGGGAGTTCGCTTCTGCTGGACCAACACCGGGGAGAGCGGCATCGCACACTATGGTGAGGTACTCTGCGGTATCGATCGCGCGCCATTGGTTGCCGATCCGGCTCAGCAGACTGTGACGGTGAACCGATTCCTGGAGGGTGATGCGGATCTCAATCAGCCGGACAATTTCGCGTTCCAGCCGAAGACCGGCATTCACTATGTGATCGAGGATAATCCGAACGGCGATGTGTTCGCGTGCCTGCCGGACGGCGCCGATCGTGACATCAAGCCGGATGGCTGCATCAAGATCCTGTCGGTGAAGGACAGTTCCGCGGAGCCCACCGGCTTCAAGTTCACCGCCGACGGTAAGACGGCCTACCTGTCCATTCAGCACAGCAACGACGGGTTGATGCCGCTGTACGACGACTATCGGACGGACGACATCATCAAGGTCACCGGGTTCAAGATTCGTCCCCGGTTTCAGCGGTAATCACTGTCGACCGCACCCTCCCATGTGGTTCACAATGGGGTAGGCGCCTGGTTCGCCGGGTGCCACCGCCTCTTGCCCACCGCAAGCTCTTTGCTCTTGACCAAGTCTCTCGATGCGACTGCTGAGGGTGATGCCTGTGAACGCTGTCGATGGGGGTGCCCTTTTCCTAACCCTGTCTTAACAAACCGGTGACACATTATTGAGCTGGATCAGATTGCGCTGTAATGCCTCCTTGTGAAAGTGCACCGCCAGCGGAGGTGGTTTGAAAGGGAAGCGGTACGGCAGGGGCTGGTATGGCGCTACGGCCACCGCGAGAGGAGTCACGGACTATTCACCGTTCACAAGGAGGGACCTATGGCTCAAATTGATGACGATCAGAATGTGTGCAATGAGTCGGGAAACGAGCGGTTTGCGGATGTCCTCGAGGCGCGGATGTCTCGTCGGAACATCCTCACGGGGGGGCTTGCGGCGGCGGCGGCTCTTTCGTTGAGCAGCGTCGAAGCGCTCTTGCGCGCCGTTCCAGCTATCGCCAGAGACGATCAAGATGATGACGACGATGATGATAAGAGGGACAAGAGGGGCAAGAAACCCTTGCTGGGGTTCGAGAGTGTGCCTGTATCGACCGCCGATCAGGTCGTTGTTCCGAAGGGCTACAAAGCGGAGGTGTTGATCGCCTGGGGTGATCCGGTCTCGAACGGACCGGCCTTCCGTCAAGATGCGAGCAATACGGCCGATGAGCAGGCGCAGCAGAGCGGCATGCACCATGACGGCCTCGTCTATTTCCCGATCGCGGGCTCTCAGCGCGGACTGCTCGTGCAAAATCACGAATACACCGACGATGGCCTGCTGTTTCCCGACGGCGTGGCGAATTGGAATGAAGAGAAGACGCGCAAGTCGCTCAACGCGCACGGGGTTTCGATCATCGAAGTGGCGAGGCGGCCCGGCTTTTTCCGGGGACGAAAAAAAGACCGTGAGTGGGAGGTCGTGCGCCCGTCCCGTTTTGCTCGGCGCATCACCGGCCTCACGCCGATCGAAATGGGTGGTCCGGCCGCGGGCGATCCTCGGCTTGTGACGAGCGAAGATCCGACCGGGCGTCGTGTGCTGGGGACATTGAACAACTGCGCTATGGGGTTCACCCCCTGGGGCACCTATTTGGCCTGCGAGGAAAACTTCAACGGCTATTTCCGCAAAAATGGCCCGCAGACCCAGATGGAACGTCGGTACGGCATCACGGCGGCGGGATTCGGGTATCTCTGGCACACGACCGACCGGCGGTTCCGCGTGGATGACGAGCCCAATGAGCCGAACCGCTTCGGCTGGGTGGTGGAGATCGATCCGTTCAAGCCCAACTCGACGCCGGTCAAGCGAACGGCGTTGGGTCGGTTCAAACACGAGGGCGCCAAGGTGCAGGTGGCCAAGAACGGACGAGTCGTGGTCTATTCGGGGGATGATGAACGAAACGAATACATTTATAAGTATATCTCCAATCAGCCGTGGCGCGTGGCCAGGGCGCGCGGTGTGAGCCCGTTAGACGACGGCATCCTCTATGTTGCGAAATTTTATCCGGATGGGACAGGCGAGTGGTTGCCGCTCACGCCGGACAATCCTCGGCTGGCCGGCTGGTCGTTGAACGACATTCTCATCAATACCCGGAGCGCGGCCGATGCGGCCGGCGCGACAATGATGGATCGGCCGGAGTGGATTGACACCTTCCCGAAAGCGCTGGCTGGCATCGTGACATTGACGAACAACAGTCGGAGGGGCTCCAACCCGCCATCAGTGAACAATCCAGACGGCAGCACGGCCGCCGGCTCCGCCCGGCCTCCCGTGGACGCGGCCAATCCTCGAGCAAACAATGTGTTCGGGCACCTGCTACGATGGCACTACCGCTATGATTGGACGGATCTGGTGTTCGGATGGGATATTTTCCAACTCTGCGGTGATCCGGCCAATCCGGCTCACGGTTCGACGATCATCGGAGACAAATACGGGTCTCCGGATGGTCTCTATGTGGACCCGAAGGGGCTGCTCTGGGTGCAAACCGATGTCTCGACCAGCACGATCAACAGTGGGAACTACGCCGGGTTCGGTCACAATTGTATGTTGGCGATCGATCCCGAAACGAGAGAAACGCGCCGGTTCTTGGTCGGACCGCAGCAGTGTGAAGTGACAGGTGTGATGATGACCCCGGATCTCCGGACCATGTTCGTGGGCATTCAACATCCTGGGGAACGGCCGGATGATCTACCTGGCGATCCGGCGAATCCGAAACAGTTCAGCTCTTGGCCGGATGGCCCGTCTGGCGGGCGGCCTCGGTCGGCCTGTATCGTCATCACAAAAGAAGACGGTGGGAGGATCGGAAGTTAAGGCCAGTCCTCTACGCTCTCGAATCTCATCCTCGACAGCCTGTCCCGAAATGGCGCGCCAGACAAGCTGGCGCGCCCCCGCCTAGAGCACCTGCAGCTCTCTTGCACGACTAGGCTACGACGAGGCATGGGGCGTTCCCATTGTGTCGAAGTGAAGCACGGAGAACGCCTCGCTGTACGTCAACCTCTCTTTTGGGGAGATTGGTAGAGATAAAGCCTTTAACATGCAATAACCGACACGGGGGTGCTTGACCGTGAAGGGAGGACTCGTGGTCAGCCATGTGATGCACTACAAGTCCTCACAATCCACAAATCTAAAAAGAGCAGGAAACCAGGCGAGCCTCTCTTCTTGCGGTACCGAGCATTGTGTTGCTTTCCGCCTCTCTATTGGTGAGGAAAGGGGAGGCACAAGCGGTCATCGTTATCAATTATCCAGATTGTTCCAGCGTCGAGGGCCTGACTCTCAATGATCATGCCACCCACGTTGGCAATGGGCTGGGAGTGCCCCTGCCCAGTTTTCTCAGGCCGGCAGCGCGTTTTCTACTACGCCGCTGACGTTGTTGTCGAACGCATCTTTCAGCGCATATTTTTAGTTTTGGTTCACCAATCCGGCGGGGTGTGTGACGGCCCACGCTGGGGTGTCGATGGTGTAACGTTCGCGGTACAAACTGTTGCCAACAACATTGTTGGAGGGGATGGTGGGGATCGGCTATGGGGGCATCTCTCCAAGTATGGCGATCGAGTTTGACAGTTGGAACGATGGTTCAATGGATGGTGACAGCAGCAATCATGTCGATCTTACTGTCAACGGTGGCAGAGGTCCCGTTGTATGAGCTGAAATGACCGAGGCTGACTTAAATGAATGATGGTGATATCTGGAACGCGTGGGTTGATGACGATGGGGCGGCCTACGTGCTGGAAACACGGTTGAGTCGTTTCATTTATACGTCCGAGTGAGCCGTTCCTGTCGTTCTTGATCGATCTTGTAGATACACTGGGGGCGACGGAAGTCTTTGTGGGGGGTATCTCCGCACGGGAGCGGCTTTTATCAATCACCACGTCCTGTCATGGGTTCTGGACAATACTTACCACCCTATTGACCCCGTGCCCCTGCCAGCGGCGTATTTGTTCGGCGCGGGGCTTGTCGGCTTGGTGGGCCCGGCCCATCGGCTGGGCTGATGTGAGCGAAAGGTGATGGAAGCGGAGCAGTGTGGCCTGGCTGACAGAGCCGCAGTGTGTCAGCTTGAGTTTCATGGGCGGTGCATGTCTTAGGGGCGACAATTGATAGCTTCCTGGGCTGGGCGTGAGGGAGTGGATTGTGAAGAGCGTGGCCTTCTTGACCGGGCCGGGGGGCGACTGTCCCCGGCCCGGTTGTTTGGGGCTCGTCTCTCCTGTACCGGCCAGTGGCTGATTTTTTCTTGCGGCAGCCGAGGGCTAGTAAGGGATGGATGAGAGCCCCTGTGGGACTGATCGCCTGATTCGTTCAGGCGGATCAAGCCTCGACGTACGGTCGAGAGGCTCCGTGGCCTCGTCGATAAATGGGGGTGCGAGGGCGGCTAAAGGAAAGGTGGCGGCGGTTGTTTCGATGGCGCACAATCACTCCATCTACGATGTCTCCGCAATGAATGCAGCGAAGGGCTGTGATGCGAACCCCTCCTTCACAAAGGATCTCTGGTACTCGAAGACCATTACAACGGAAACACTGCATGGTTCACCTCCACTCTGCGTCCGTGTAAAAGATTCGTGACATTGGTTTCTTGAGACTGCCGGGTAGTCTGGGGAAAAGTGCCCGGAACCGAATCTTGACCAGGAAACGGGAGACGTAACTGAGCATTGCGGCTTGTTCCTGCCAGACGCCACGAGCCGGCCCGATCTTTCCTTACCGTGACCATACGGGTCATTCCTCCTCCAGACGAGTCAAACAGGGAACGCAGTACACGGTGTCTGGTTTGACAGCCAGCCGCTTGTACGGGATCTCTTGGTGACAGCGGCGGCAGCGCCCATACTCGTTGGTTTGCATCAACCGGAGGGCGTGCTCGATACGGTGTAATTGCTCAAGGGCCCGGATTCTGGTCCGAATGGCCAACTCTTGTTCCAGTCCTTCCGTGGCTTGATCAAGTGGATCTGGCTGCGCCTCCGCTTCCCTCTCGGCCAGGCGCGAGAGGTGGGCGTTCGCCAGGAGCATGGCCCGCTGCCTCGTGAGTTTAGTTTGGAGCATCAGACGGCGTTTCCCGGTTACCAGCGTTGTGTCAGTCGGGCTGGGATGGTGCGAGACGGGTGGGCGTTCGGATGATCGAGATGGTGTCGTCACCGCCATGGTAGACTCCTTTCTCCGCAGTTAGTCGATGGAGCGGGATTGTAGGGGGGGCGACTCACCGCCATATCAGGATGCGCTCAATTCTGTGTAACGGACTTCCGTGAGACAGCGGGCTTGCTTCAATGGACCATAGCAAGGCGGGGTCCCCGACGCGACGACGTTTCATCGGACATATGGAATGGCGCAACGAGTGGATCGCAATCGGCGACAACCTGACGACACGGGACTGGACGGCAGGAGAGGAAACAGCGTATCGGCTAACGACAAGTCGTCTTTTCCCAGCGCTCTGATCGCTGGTCTTCGTCAAAATAGATCCGATACCCCACGCAGCGGGAGCCGCCCGCCAAGAATTCGTATTCCCAGACTTCGGTATTCTTGGGCGGGAGTCTTTTCAATCGCTGGGGGTAGCCGAACTGCCGGATCATGTCGGCTTGGGCAAGCCGGCCGACGGAGGTTTCCAGATTTTCGACTCGTGGGTCGTGGCCGCACGACAGAACAAATAGAAACAGGAAGGCCGGGAAGAAACGGCACCCACTCAATAACGTTGACATCGCAAGGCTCGGCGGTGATCCATGGAACATCGGTGCTCGACCATCGGCGGTCCGTATGATGCGGCGCCGACGAAGGAGAATCAAGCGGCGGCCACGGGCGAGGAGGATCCGTGCGCATCGGGCAGAGGCGAAGCATTCGACCCGAGGGGGAACGTTGCCGGATCCGCCAGACTCCGCTCGACGGCCTTTTGGCACAGGGCGGCCAAGCGGCGGCGATCGCCCATCGAGCCGTCGATGGGGGGCGAGAACGACAGGCGCGCGATCGTGGTCGGCCGAGACAGCACGTTCAGAATCGACGACACCAATGACTCGTCGCCGACGAAGGCGACGCCGGTATCGGGCGAACCGTCGGGCTTCAGGTAACTGATGCCGACCGGCCGGACCGGCGCGTTGGCTCGGATGGCGGACTCGAATAATCCTGAGTGAAATGGGCGCACGGAGGTGCCGTCGGTGGTTGTGCCTTCGGGGAAAAAAGCGATGCAGCCTCCCTGATGGAGAGCCAACGAGGTTGCCCGCATGACATCAGCGAGTTCGTGCGGGCTCGTTCGCTTGAAGAACCACGTGCCGGTCTGAGAAGCAAGGTAGCCAATAATCGGCCATCCCTTCACTTCCTTCTTGGCGATGAACCGCATCGGTTGCCAAGAAAGCAGTAACAGGATATCGATCCACGAAATATGATTGGCGACGAACACGGTGGATGACAGTGGTGCAGCCGGTATCTCTCCGTGGATCACCACATGAATCTGAAGAAGATCCAGCACCTCGCGGCACCATTGTGCAATCAGGCTGTCACGCCGAGAGGGTTCGAGGCGGGGAAAGACGATCCCGACCAGCACGAGGGCTTGCGCCAGTTTGCCGATCAGATAGGTTCCACGGCGGATTCTCGTCAGACAGCCGGTGCAAGGTCTTCGCCGTGGGCTTCGCATCGCACTCCAAGGAAGTGCCGGGCGTAACGGGCGTTCATCCGTGCCAGCGGCAGCAACATCAACAAGTCGGCGGTATTGAATTGCCGATCCCAAGCCGGTTCGCCACAAATACAAGCCCCCAGACGGACATATCCCTTCACCAGGGGTGGTAACGTCGGTTTGCCCTCTGGTCGTCCCGCGAGAAGGGGAAAGGGATGGTGGGGGATGACACGCCAGTGTTCCGGACTCAGGCAGGTCTCGCGAAGATGAAGGTAGGTGGCGGTGGCTTGTGCTCCGCCGTCTGCGGCGCTGATGCTGGCACACCCCATGAGATACTGATATCCCCTCGTGATCATGTATTGTGCCAGCCCGGCCCAGAGCAGCGTGATCACAGCGCCTTGGCGATAGGCGGGATGGATGCAGGAGCGGCCGACTTCGACCAGGCGGGGAGCCAGCGGCTTCAACCTGCTCAAGTCAAATTCGGATTCGGAGTAGAACCGGCCGACCGCTTGGGCCTTCCAGGACGTGAGGATGCGGTAGGTGCCCACGACGAGATGGTGTCGCATGTCGCGAACGATTAGGTGGTCGCAAAAGGGATCGAACTCGTCTTCATCAAGGCCTGGTGTGGGTGGAGAAAGTTGCGCTCCGCACTCCTCGACGAAGACGTGATAGCGAAGCCGCTGGGCTTCGCGTACTTCGACCGGCGACTTGGCGAGGGAGACCGTCAGGGTGGATCGCTGGTCAGAAGGCTGGTCATGCAATGATGGGGCAGAGACTTCCATGGAAGATCCTCCTTCATGGTCGTTGATCTGATTGCAGAATGAACGAAGGAGGTAACCGGCCGTTTAGGATGCCGTGTGCTGATGGTTAAATCTGGCCCACAATTTCATTTCAGGCGGGGGCGGTGTCGTACGGACTGTTTGTTTTTGGGCGAGGGACAGGTAGGCGGTGAAGAAACGAGCGGGGTGGTTTATTTGACCGGGGGATGGTCGGCCAGTTTGTATCCGAGGGACTTGACGGAGATGACGGCGTCGTTCAGCAGAGGAATTTTCAATTTCAGGCGTCGGATGTGAACATCCACCGTTCTGGTCGTTCCATAGTAGTTGTAGCCCCAGACAGCATTGAGCAGCACATCGCGTGTCAGGACACGGCCGGGATGACGCAGAAGCTGCTCCAGTAAGCCGAATTCCTTGGCGGTGAGCGACACCTCACGGCCGTTCACAGCTACTTCGTGCCGAAGAGGGTTGAGGACCAGCGGGCCATAGGTGAACGAAGATCGGGCGTGGTTCTCTGTTCGTTCAAGGCGACGGAAGAGCGCCTTGATGCGGGCGACCAGAGTCTTGGGACTGAAGGGTTTGGGGATATAGTCATCGGCACCCAGCTCCAATCCCACGATCGTGTCGGATTCATCGGATTTGGCGGTCAGCATGATAATCGGCAGCAACGCCGTCTCCGGAACGTTACGCAGCCGCTTGCATACTTCGATCCCGTCCAGCTCAGGAAGCATCAGATCAAGAATCATTAAATCCGGTCTCTCGGATTGCACAAGTGTGAGGGCTTCGGTCCCCGATTGCGCGACCGCTGTGCGAAAGCCGGCGTTCTCCAAATAATGTTTCACCAGCCGGACGATATCCGGTTCGTCTTCCACAATCAAAATTTTCTTTGGGGATTGATCCGTCATGCGTGTTCGCCAGAGTGGTGCTGAGAGGAACGTCGCGGTTGGTAACGTACCCCAAGCATGTTACAAATCGGTCAGGTTTGTGTAACGACACGTAACATGCCGACCCGGCCCTTCGCCGGTCTATGGGCACGGTGAGTGGTCGGCGAGGCATGGCAGGGTGGTCGAGTAAGTATAAGTAATACGTAGATTGTTAGCAGGAGTAGGGTCATGGTGGGGCGGCGGGCAGCCGCATGGCGAGGAAAACGTGCGGGGCCGCATTTCCTGCCCTGGTCTGTTTTGCCCACCGGGAGGACGAGCGCTCTTTTTATTCAAGACCGCACCGCTGCGAAACACGTCTGGCCAAAGGTGGGAGCGGTGCCGCGGGGCGTTGCCTATTCCCACGCCTGCTTGCCTCGTTTGAGCAGCACCTTGAAGAGGGCCGGCAAGTCCTTGCGGAGAGTTTCGCGGCGGTGGCGTTGGCGTTCGATCAGCCGCCCCGCCACGAAGGCCGCGCGGGCGCCGCTCGACGCTTTGAAAAATGAACGGATATACGACTCCGCGGTCACCGCATCTTGGTAAGCGCCCAACACATCTTGCACCATGCTCGCCTGTTTGATGAAACGGGCCGCTGCCTTGCCCACGAGGGGTGCCGCCAATTCGGCGGCGTAACGGGCTCGCTTGGTTTTAATACGGATGGCGTGCAATGTTTCATCACGAGGTTCTGGTTCTAGACGGCGGATGGCCTTTCGGAGTTTCTTGAATTCCCGTCTTGCGAGTTTCTTGAGCATTTTGGAGTCGGCGGACTCCACGAGTGGCGGATCGTGGGCTGCCTGTTCCAGCCGATGGATCAGGTCGAAGTACCGTGCGCTGGTCAGTTCGCTTAAGAGTGCTTGTTGCGCATGTGCCCGCTGGGTTTCCAGTTGGGTTACCAACTGTTTCAGTGGGGGCCGGTCAGGCTTTTCCAGGTGGGTGAGTTCTCCGCGAAAGTATGCAATCTGCACATCAAGGTCGCGAACCCGACCGAGGCACTCCCCCAGCCACGCCAACTCGTCGGACAGTGGAGCGGTCCAGCCGGCTGCGAGAATGGGCCTGGCGGCGCGAAGCACTGATCGCAGCCGTCTCACGGCCACGCGCATTTGATGGAGACTCTCGCTCTCCGTTCCAAGCCTGGTGCCCGGGTCATGGGCCATGAGCCAACGGACATGTCGAGTCAACGTCCATGAGAGATGCTCCCGTATGGGCGCATCGGCTTTCGGCGGCGTGGTCGCCTCAGGGACAGGAAGCGACAGGGCGCGAAAT
>JANDJC010000073.1 GCA_024331045.1 Nitrospira sp. | reverse complement strand
CCGCCCATGCCCGCTGTCACAAACACCATGTCCGCCCCTTCGAGACATTCGCGAATCTGTTCCCGGCTCTCCAGTGCCGCTTCCTTGCCGATCTCCGGCCTCGCTCCCGCGCCCAACCCGCGGGTTCGCTCAGGTCCAAGCTGAATTTTAAACGGAGCCAGCGACCGTTCCAGCGCTTGGAGGTCCGTGTTACTCGCAATGAAATCCACTCGAGACAAGCCGGCCGTGATCATCGTATTGACCGCGTTACAACCGGCACCGCCGATGCCGATCACCTTGATACGAACCGGCGAGAGCACGCCTTCTTGCAGTGAAAACATCTTGCACCTCCTCACCTTGCCCTCCCCTGCGCCGTGTCGCGCACGAAGGGCTGGGTTAAAAGACTTCCAACATTCGCCTCGTCCATCCGACCATTTTGGACCATGCCCCTCCGTTGCGGAGCCCCGCTGACTCTAGGTCCTCGGCATACCGCCTGGCGTGCAGCAACAAGCCGACCCCCGTCGCATAGGCAGGATGACTGACAATGTCTCGGAGTCCTCCCACACCGGAAGGTCCGCCGCGGCGGGCAGGCAATTTCAGCACCTTTTCCGCCGCATCCGGCATCCCCTCCAGCAGAGAAGTGCCGCCCGTCAGCACCACACCAGCTCCCAGCATGCCTTCGTAGCCGGCACGAGCGATTTCTCTCCGCACCAGTTCGAACATTTCCTCGACCCGTGGCTCGATGATCTCAGCCACGTCCTTTCGTGAGAACAGACGGGGCGGACGATCTCCCACCGACGGCACCTCGACCGTTTGATTGCCGACCACCAACTCGACTCTGGCCAAGCCGTGATGCACCTTGATTTTTTCCGCCTCGGTCTGCGACGTCATCAAGCCGATTGCCAAGTCCTTCGTCAAATTCTGCCCCCCGATGGGCAACACCGCGGAATGTCTGATACTGCCGTCGAGAAAAATAGCCACGTCCGTCGTGCCGCCGCCCAAGTCCACCATGGCGACGCCTAACTCCCGTTCCTCCTGGCTCAACACCGCCTCGCTGGACGCCAGCGGCTGCAGAATGATGTCTACCACATCTAGTCCCGCCCGATTGACGCTTTTGATGATATTTTGCGCGGACGTGACCGCACCGGTGATCACATGGACATTGACCTCGAGCCGATTGCCCGACAGTCCGAGCGGCTCGCGAACTCCCTCCTGGCCATCCACCGCAAATTCGCGAGGCAGCACGTGAAGAATCCGACGATCCGGGGGAACAATGGCCAACGTGCGTGCGCTTTCGATCGCCCGCTGAATGTCCTCCCTCGTGACCTCGCCGCGCTTGAGCGCCACAACTCCCTTGCAGTTTTCTGCCGAGATGTGGGTACCCGCAATGCCGGTATAGACGGAATTGATCTGCACCGCCGCCATCAATTCTGCTTCTTCGACCGCCTTTTTGATCGATTCCACCGTGCTTTCAATATCGACCACGACCCCCTTGCGCAACCCCCGGGACTGGCTTGATCCGACGCCGATCACGTTTAACGTCCCGCTGTCGGTCACCTCCGCCACCACGGCGCAGATTTTGGTGGTTCCGATGTCAAGCCCGACAAGGATTTGATCCCGTTTCGGCACCGCGATCACCCCCTCTCTCGGACAACCACTCGGTTCTCGTACCGCAGATCCACATCGCTGACGTCACCTTCTCCCACAGCTTCCAATTCCCGCACCACTCGTTTCACTTGCTGAAACCGCTCCCATTGTTCGTTTCTTCCTTCCTCCCCAAAATGAAACCGCGTGCCGCCAACCGACACAATCAGATTGGTCGGATCCGCCACGTTCACATGCAACGGTCCCGAGTACGTTTGCCGCACGCTATCGGCCAGCTCAATACCAGCGACGATGGCACGGCGCACTGACTCAGCCCCCTCAAGTAACCCCTTACGATCGACTCCCGACACTACCGGCAACAGTTCCTCGGACGACGGCTCGCCCTCCTGCGGATGCCACGGCGCAAGCACCTGCCCTTCTTGATCGACCAGAAAGATTTCTTTCCCAACCTGCACCAACGCTCCCGGAAGCCGTTCCACCACCGAGATGTGAAGTTCGTGAAGGGGAAGGAGGGCGACCGTCGCCTGTTTGATCCAAGGGTGAGCCTCCACTCGCCCTTGGATATCAACTGTCGACACACGATAGAGCGGGGTCCGAGGCGCAAGCTGCACCAGGTCGAGAATTTCCTGCCGATCGAGTCGATGCAAGCCATCAACCGTCACGTCCTGGATTTCAAACAGCCGCTCAAGAAAAGGACCGGCGTTAGACACGCCCAAGGTGATCAACCACAGAGTCACCACCACACCAATCATCGCGCCCGTCCATCTGACCACCCTGATCAACACCCCCCCTCTCCACGGGAGAGCATCCCTTCGATCCGCCACACGCCGATTCGAGGTCTCCCACGCCCGTGGATATTTCCATTGATTGTTTCTTGGCCGATGGGAAGCAGGCCGCCAGCGTTTTCGAAAGAGCATCATCCTTCTACCGCTTGCTCTCTTGTCCTCGTCACACCGAATCGGCGAGCCCGGTCAAGCGCCGACTGCAAAATCCATTCGACTAGCCGTTCATAATCGATGCCCGCCTTTGCCGCCGCCATCGGTAGCAGACTCGTTTCCGTCATGCCGGGAACCGTATTGATCTCTAAGACATAGGGACGACCCTCCGGAGTCACCCGAAAGTCCACGCGTGCCGCACCTTCGCACCTCAAGACACTGAAGACCCGGTGACCAAGATCCTCAAGGGTTCTGACCGTTCTGGCCGGTAAAGGAGCCGGGCAAAGGTAGGTCGTTTTCCCCTTTTGATACTTCGCTGCAAAATCGTAAAAACCATCGGGTGCCACGATTTCGACAGCCGGCAGCACTTTGAGCTTTCCTGCCGTTCCTTTCAGCACCGCGACGGTAACCTCACGGCCGGGAATGAATGCTTCCACCACTGCTTCCTCGTCATAATGATGGGCTGTCGCCAACGCCTTCTCCCATTCGGCGGCACGGCGCACGATGGTCACACCGATCGTGGAACCTTGCGAAGCCGGCTTGACAACGATGGGCAACCTGAGTTTCGCCTTCCTCAGGAGAGTGGGAAGGGAAACAGCTGCCCCCCGCGTGACGACCGACCCAGGTGGAACGGGAATCCCGGAGGAGGCCAACACCGTTTTGGTCACGATTTTGTTCATCCCCATGGCGCTCGCCAGAACCCCCGAGCCCGTGTAAGGAATCCCGACCGTTTCGAGGAACCCCTGCATGGTTCCGTCCTCACCACCGGATCCATGCAAGGCTAAGAACGCAATGCCGATCTTGTGGCTGTTCAAGTCTTCGAGCAACCGGTCACCAACCTCAATCGGCACGGCGTCGTACCCAAGGCGCACCAGCGCCTGATGGACAGCCCGACCGGTCTTAAGCGAAATATCTCGCTCGGACGACCATCCGCCCATCAAGACTCCGATGCGAGCCTCCGTTAATCGGCCCCTTGCTTGCTGTTTCATGAGCGACTTGCTCATTCCCGCGCCTCAGATGGCCCGGCTTCGGCGGCTTTGCGGGCTCCCGTCGTACCGACCCCTCCACCACCCTATGCTTGGCCCACCAACTTGAGCTCCAGCTCCAGTTTCACACCGGTCTTTTGGAACACTTCGCGCCTGATCCTTCGAATCAGTGTCAACACGTCCTTAGCGCTGGCATGGCCTCGATTGACAATGAAGTTCGCGTGTTTGCTCGACACCTCGGCATCCCCCACGCGAGCCCCCTTGAGTCCTGCTGCCTCTACGATTCGGCCGGCCGAATCATGGGGCGGATTCTTAAACACGCAGCCGGCGCTCGGCAGCGTCAGCGGTTGCGTCTCCCGGCGATAGCGCAGATAGTCCTTGACCGTCTGCTCCATCTCTTGCCGCACCCCTGGTGCCAGTTGAAGCCACACCCCCGCCACCACTCCGGCCGGGAGCTTCGCCCGACGATACCCAAAGGTGATCGCTCGGCCATCGTATTCTTTGACCGCACCCATCGGCGTCACCATTCGGACCGCCTTGACCACATCCTTCATCTCACCCAGCTTCGTGCCAGCATTCATGACCACACAGCCCCCCACGGTCCCTGGAATGCCCGCCGCCCATTCCAATCCCTTGAGCGATCGGCGAATGGCGTACCCGATGAGGGTCGGCATACCCACACCGGCTTCGGCGTAGAGCACCGACCCTGGTTCTTCCTTGATGGCCCGCAACCTTCCAAGACTGATCACGATCCCTCTGATCCCCTTGTCCCGAACAAGAAGATTGGTCCCGCCGAGCACGAAAATGGGCACCTTTTGTTCCGCAGCCTGCCTCACCACGCGGACCAAATCGTTAACATCGGCTGGTTCGACCAAGACATCAGCCGGCCCTCCAACCCGAAACGACGTGTACGCCCGCAATGGCACATCGAACTGCACCCTGCCCTTGAGACCGGCGACCGCCTCCTCCAACCGCCGCCGCGCCTCCTTGCCACCTCGCCCCGTAACCGATGTCCGCTTGCGGTCAACCATGAAACGAACCATCAAAACGAACAACGAATCACGTCGTCGCGGCTAACCGTCCCAGAATCTCGGGACCGGTTTTCCAGATATCTCCCGCTCCGAGCGTCAGCACGAGATCGCCATGCCGAAGATGAGGCATGACTTGCTCCGCCAGGGTCTCCTTTCGTTCAATGAAGGTGACCGACGGATGACCAGCAGCCGCAATAGCCTCGGCCAATTTCCGCCCGGATACTCCCGCCATCGCCTGCTCACCCGCCCCATAGATCTCGGTCACAAACAGGAGATCGGCTCGATCAAAAGCATGAAGAAATTCCTCGAAACAGTCTCGCGTGCGGGTGTATCGGTGGGGCTGAAAGAGCACCACCAGCCGCCGATCTCCTCCCTGTTTCGCTGCCTCCAGCGTGACTCTAATTTCCGTAGGATGATGCCCGTAATCATCCACCACCGTAATCCCTCCTGCCTCACCGCGGAGGTGAAACCGTCGTTCCACGCCGCTGAACGCCGCGAGCCCCTTCCGGATGAGGTCGACAGGCACCTCCAATTCGATCCCGATCGCAATCGCCGCCAAGGCATTCGAAACATTGTGAATGCCCGGTACAGCCAGACGAAACGGACCGAGATTGGTGCCGCGAAACGACGCTCGAAATTCCGAGCCCCATTGTTTGAGCAGAATATCCGTGGCTTTGAAATCCGGCTTCACACCGTCATGCTCCTCAAGACCGTAGGTGTAGGACCGTTTGACGATGCGGGGCAGCAGCGAACGAAGCCGCTCGTCGTCGGCGCACAATACGGCGGATCCGTAGAAGGGCACCTTGTTGATGAATTCCACGAAGCTGTCAGCCAAACGCTCCATCGACCCGTAGTGATCAAGATGTTCGCGATCAAGGTTCGTGACCACGACGATGGTGGGCGACAGACGAAGAAACGAGCCGTCGCTTTCGTCCGCCTCTGCCACCAGCAACTCACTGCGCCCCAATCGCGCATGGCTGCCCAACGCGTTCACCTTGCCGCCGATCACCATGGTCGGGTCCAGTCCTCCCTGCGCCAGCACATTGCCCACCATCGAGGTTGTCGTCGTCTTCCCGTGGGCACCGGCAATCGCAATGCCGAATTTCAGGCGCATCAGCTCCGCCAGCATCTCGGCACGGGGGATGACCGGAATTTTCCTGCTCTTTGCCTCCTGGATCTCCGGATTGGTTGGCGCGACAGCAGAGGACACCACCACAACCTGCGCTGCTCCCACGTTCGACTCATGGTGTCCGATGAAGATTTTCCCCCCGAGCTCTTCCAGCCGTTTCGTCGTCTCGGATCCCTGCAAGTCGGAACCGGTGACGGTATAGCCCATCGTCAGGAGGACCTCGGCAATGCCGCTCATGCCGGCGCCGCCAATGCCGACAAAATGGATGTGCTGAATCTTCCGAAACCTTGCCATACCCCTCACCCCCTGCAAGCGGCCTGCGCCGGACAGTGCGCCCCCGCGAGACACCGTGGCGCCGGTCTCCCGCCGTTCATAGAGCCCCGTGGCCATTGGATACCTCCCTCACCAACCCGTAACACTCGCGTACAATCACCTCTCCCGCATCGATTCGCCTCATAGCCCGACTCTTGGCACCCATACCCCGGAGCCGTTCCGGGTTCGACAACAGATGGACAATCAACTCGCTCAACCGAAAACCGGTCAGTTCCGCTTGCGGCAGCACAACGGCTCCTCCGCCCGCCTCCATCACCTGCGCATTCTTCATCTGATGGTCATAGATTGCGGTGGGGAGGGGGATCAGGATCGCCGGCTTGCCGGAGGCCATCAGCTCCGCAATCGTCATGGCTCCGGCCCTCGCGACCACCAAGTCGGCTGTTCGCAGGATCGTCGGCATGTCGTACAAAAACGGCGCGACCTTGGCGCGCACGCCCAGCCGTTCATAACCCTCCTTTACCCGTTGATAATCCAGCTCGCCCGTTTGATGCGTAATTTCCACGTCGGGAACCTGCTTGATCAGAAACGGCATTCCCTCCAGCACCGCGTCGTTGATCGCCCTGGCACCCTGGCTCCCCCCAAAGATCAGCAACCGAGGGGGCGAATGGGGGAACAGGGGCTCCGTCCCGTCCTCCTGCGCCACCAACTCCCGACGAATCGGCGTGCCGGTCACGACGACTTTGTGACGATCGAAACTCCGGGCCGCCGAATCAAACGCCAAAAAAATTCGCTGGGCCAATGGGGCGACCACTTTATTCGCCATCCCCGGATAGGCATTCGGCTCCAGGATCACCCGTGGGATCCTCCACAAGGCAGCCGCCACCAGCACCGCAGGACTGGTGTACCCCCCCACCCCAATGACGAGATTCACGCCAACCCGACGGAACAGCGCCAGGGATTGCCATACGCCAATCGGGACAGATGCCACCCCTTTCAGCACCGCCAGCAGTCCTTTCCCCATCACCGGATTGGCCGTGATGAGCGCCAACTCAAACCCCTCATGGGCCAGCACCTTGGCTTCAAGACCTCGTTTCGTTCCGATAAACAGAATCCTGGTCAAGGAGTCATGCCGCAGAAATTCTTTGGCCAGTGCCACGGCGGGATAGAGATGCCCTCCCGTTCCTCCTGCGGCAATCGCAACGGTCATCGGCGCTCCCCTCTGCCTTTTCGACCTGGCTCTTCCGGTCCACTTCGGCGGTCCCGTGAAATATTGAGCAGAATGCCCACGCCAGCCATGCACGTCGCCAGAGACGAGCCGCCATAGCTCACGAACGGCAGCGTGAGTCCCTTGGTCGGCACGAGTCCCGTCACCACACAGGCGTTAATCAGGGCTTGAATGCCGATGAGCAGCGTAATCCCCATACCCAGGTAGCGGCCAAACGGCATCCTCGCCCGCGCCGCGATGTGAAACCCACGAACCACGAAGAGAGCAAAAAGCAGGATGATGCCGGCCGTGCCAACCAAGCCAAGCTCCTCTCCCACTAAGGCCAGCACAAAATCGGTATGGGCCTCCGGCAAGAAAAACAATTTCTGCCTGCCCTCGCCTAACCCCACACCGAATATCCCGCCATGCCCAAAGGCCAAAAACGATTGGGTGATCTGAAACCCCGCGTTGGTTGGATCTTTCCACGGCGCCAAGAAGACCATCACCCGTTGAAGACGAAAGCTTGATCCCAGAACTAACATCGTCATGGCTGCCAGCCCAGCCACACTCAGCCAGAGCAAATGCGAGATCCGTGCTCCTCCCAAAAACAACAGCCCCATCACCGTCACGCCCATAACCACGACCGTCCCCAAGTCTCGCTCTAGCAACACCAAGCCACCCACCATGCCAAACACAACCAGCGGCGGCAGAAGCCCTCCAACAAAACGGGTGATTGTGTCTTCCTGCTTAGCCAGGTACGCAGCCACGTACATCAGCAGCACCAGTTTCGCCAGTTCGGCGGGCTGTACAAGAACCGGCCCAGCGTGCAGCCAGCGCCTTCCTCCCTTCACGGCAACACCGATCGATGGCACCAGCACCACCGTCAGCAACAGGACAGTCACACCCAACAAAGGAATCGCCAGTCTCTTCCACCAGACATAGTCGATGCGGGACATGACCTGCATCAGCAGGAGCCCCACTCCCAGCCAGACTATCTGCCGCTTGAGAAAGTACCCCGCATCGTGAAACCGGCTCCCTGCCACGACCGCGCTCGCGCTGAACACCATCACCAGCCCAATGAGCGCCAACACGATCGTGATCATCAGTAGCGTATGATCGATCGACACCCGTTTTGACGGGCGAGAGCGGGACCACAACCAGGATACAGCGAGCGTCCCCGAAGGTTTGTACGACATGAGGCAGCTTCAACTTTTTGACAACCTATCATTCATCATTTGCATTCATTCATCATTTGCATTAGCCCCGTCATTCACGGGACGTCACGGTGACTAGTTGCATCGGCCGTTCACTGCGACTCATCGGGCAACGCCCGCACCAACGTTTTAAATTGGCGTCCACGGTCCTGATAATCGGCGAACATGTCGAAACTCGCGCAAGCCGGCGACAGCAACACCACGTCGCCGGTCATGGCCCCGGCCGCAGCAATCTCCACCGCTTCACGAAGCGATCCAGCCCGATCGATGGCGTCATATCCATCCATAGCGGCGGCAATGAGGGGCGCCGCCTCCCCGATTAAGATCAACCGCTTGACCCGTTGACGAACGAGGGGAGCCAGGCGGGAAAAATCGCCGCCCTTGTCTCGTCCCCCAGCAATCAACCACATCGGCCGGTCGATGCTTTCCAACGCCTTGAGCGTGGCGTCCACGTTGGTTCCCTTCGAGTCGTTGACAAATCGAACTCCCCGCCATTCGCGCACAATCTCCAGCGCATGCTCGAGACCCGGAAATTCTTGTAGCACTCGCCGAATCGCTTCGAGAGGACACCCTTGGAGCCGCGCGACGAGGGAGGCAGCCATCGCGTTTTCGACATTGTGCTGGCCGATGATCCTGATTTCACCACGCTGACAGACCTCTTCAACACAACCGTTGACGGCCAACATCACCCGCTCGCCATCAAGGTAGGCCCCGCCCGCGACATCCGCCGGTAAGGATGATCTCTTCGTGAATCCCAGCACACGGCTCGCCACCTGCCGCCGTAACGGCGCAACTAGCAAATCATCAAGATTGAAGATCGCATGATCAGCGGGGCCTTGGTTCTCGAACAGCCTGGCCTTGGCTGCGATGTACTCGTCGAGCGACTCGTAGCGGTCCTGGTGGTCAACCGTGATGTTGAGGAGGGCGGCAGTCCGGGGGCGAAATCGCTCCACCGTCTCCAATTGAAAACTGGACACTTCCACCACCAACGCCTCGAAGGGTTCCGGCCTGCCAGCTCGGGAAGCCAGGACAGCGGAGCGAGCGGCTTCGCTGAGAGGCACCCCCAGATTGCCTCCCACAAACACCCGCTTACCCGCTTTTTCCAACATCTGGCCAATCAATGTCACGGTGGTACTTTTGCCGTTGGTGCCGGTAACAGCCAGGATCGGCGCCTCCACAAAGCGAGAAGCCATTTCAAGTTCCCCCAGCACCTTGACGCCTCGCCGGCGCGCCCGTTCCAACACTTCCAGGCGCGAGGGAATTCCGGGACTGATCACCACCAGATCGGCTTCATCAATC
>JANDJC010000072.1 GCA_024331045.1 Nitrospira sp. | reverse complement strand
TCAGCCGTACGGAAGAAAACCGTCCGCTCAGCCACTTCCACACCCCTAGCACAACTTGGTCTTCGAGGAGTTGACGATCCTCCGGTGCCATGAACTCGATCGCGATGGGTCCAGCCTCAACATGGGGCCGTGTCCCCTTCTGTTTTCCCGCCTCAAACAGGTCTGCCAGCTTATGTCGTTGGAGCTTGCCCAACCTGGTTCGGGGCAACGGGTCCTCACTGATGACGAATTCTGTGAGACGGCAATAGGATGGCAACTGACGCATCCGCTCATCAAGCTCGGCGCGAATGGTTTGGATCAGACGATCGCGCTCTTCCTCATGAACGGGCGAAACGCGCGGCACGAGGATGCCCACCAAGCGGCCGTCTTTAGCCAGCACCGCCGATTCCCGCACCGACGGCGCTTCATCGAGAAGCTGCTCGATCCGCTCCGGCCAAATTTTTTCTCCCCCCGGCAACGTGATGCGGGACGAAGCCCGCCCCACAATGTGCAGGTAGCCCTCCCGGTCGAAGTACCCCAAGTCTCCTGTCCGGAACCAGCCATCCTCCGTGAAGACCTCCGCTGTCTTGTCCGGCAGGCGCCAATATCCCGCGAAGACGTTGGGGCCCTTGGCTTGAATTTCTCCTTGACCGGTTTCCGGATCGGCCTCCGCGATACGGAGGCGAACATTGGGGAGCGGCTTGCCGGCCGTGTCGATCACGCGACTGCCCGGCAGCGTCAAGGTGAGGATCGGTGAGGTTTCCGTCAGCCCATAGCCTCCCGCCACCTGCCACCCTAAGCCGGCCAATCGCCAGGCAAGATCCGACGGCATCGCGGCCCCTCCATACACTAATGTTCGAAGATAGGGGGCCACCTGGTTTCTGATGGGTGCAAACAGCCACTCACCAAGACGCAGGCCATACCGCCTGGCCAACAGGGTGGAGAGCGCGAGGAGTCCGTGGACAAGCGTTGCAACCGCTCGTCCCTTCCGACGAAGCCGTTCCTCAATCGCGGCGTAGAGGGCGGAATAGAGACGAGGGACACCGATGATCGCCGTGACGCAACCATCGCGCAACGCCCGGAGCATCTGGGGACCGGTCAAGGAATGGGGGAGGACTATCGGCAGCCCCAGGGCACAGGGCGCCAAAAAACCGACCATGAACGGATACACATGGTGCAGCGGCAACGGCAAGAGCACCCGTTCATCCACCCGATAGACAAGACTTTCAATCAGAGCATCGAGGTTGGAGAGGATATTGGCATGAGTGAGGGGCACGCCTTTGGGCCGGCCGGTGGAGCCAGAGGTATAAAACAACACCGCCTGATCTTCGGGCTTGACGACAGAGGCCGGCACGTTCGGAGAGCCTAGCAGCCGCCGCCAGCTTCGTGGATCACGCTCATCGGCATCCAACAGAATAAGGGAGCGCCCCTCATGAAGGCCAAGGGCCATGAACCGTTCAACCAATGATCGGACAGTCACCAACCGGCGGGCACCACAGTCGTTGATGATGTGGATGAGTTCGTCACCGGCCACTTGAGAATCGACGGGGACCGGGACCGCGCCGGCATCGAGCAGAGCCAAACAGGTGATGATCCACTCGGACCGATTGGGGGCATAGAGCACTACCGGCTCTGCCGGCTGGAGACCTGCTTGCAGCAGACCGGCTGCCAACTGCCTGACGTCTTCTGCCAGGCCCGCAAACGACCGGCTCTCGATCGTGTGTTTATGAAAGGCAACAATCGCTGGCCGCTCCCCATGGTTCGACAGGTGTTGAGCCAACGCCTGGAGAGTGCTCCACCTGAATCTGGACATAGGGACAGTTCTTGATAGAGCGTGCCCTCGCCCCTTATGACATTGATAGCGACGCCTTAAGCCGTAACTTTCGTTGCTCCACCATCGTATCCTGGATTAACCGGCTGAAACTATCGGACAAAACCTCGTTAATCACGGCTTCTACATCTTCGGGGTCGAACCAAAAGACATCCTCGGCGCCTCTCCCATTCAACACCATGCGCACCACACTGCCGTCGGCGACGTTCGCAGCCTGGACTGTCACCTTGGCGCGCGCCGTGATCGCGGTGAATCCAAATCCACTCTTCGCATGGACGGTACAGTCCTCAATCCTTCCGGTCAAGACAACGTCCGCCTCCATCTTCCCACCCGTTTGTACGTCGCCAGGGGAAGAGACCACCTGCCAGCCCTTGGACACCAGATGTTCCTTCAAGGCCTGCGCCACCGCCTCCGTGAGCTTACTTCCCGGCACATCGAAATAACTGACCCCTCCCCACAGATGCGTTCTCACTCCGAGGTTGGTCTGGTGCTGCCGACCGTCTTCAAATGGTCCAATAGCCACCCGTAATGGGTGGGGTTGAACGGTCACTTTCTCGCTTGTCGGACCAACCCCCCGAAGATGAATGGGGATCACCTCCCCCGTCCCAGCACAACCGATGAGCGTCACCAACCCCATTCCTCCGATCCAAGCCACCCAGATCTGTTGCACGGTCCCCTCCCTCCTGCTTCCTCCGTTTCTGGTGATCATTGCAATTTAAAATGGGCCCGTCTGTTGGACTGCCAACAGGCCTCACTGTGCTCCGTGCAAAAAGGCCGTTCTTTTCCATAACTGGCAATCGTGATTCGAGACGGCATCACACCCAAATCCTGCAAATATCGCTTGGCGGCTGCCGCACGCCGTTCTCCCAGCACAAGATTGTACGCGCTCGTTCCTCGCTCATCACAATGCCCTTCAATCACCACTTCCTGATTCGGCCTCGCTTTTAGGTAGGCGGCATTGGCCTCTAACACTGACTGTGCATCACCTCGAAGGATGTACTGATCGTAGTCGAAATAAATGTCCGCCAACACCGCCTGCGGCCGAGGCTCTTGCAAGGCGGAGGGCGTTGATACCGAATCCCCTGGTCTCGTTGGTTGTGATGGGGTCGCTGCCACAACTGGTTCTTGGACGACTCTCCCCTCTTCAGCCGACGGTGCTGCGGCTCTCGGCGCCTCTCCCGATGGCTGCCTTGCCTCGCCCGGAACAGATGCCCTCGACGCAGGAGAGGATGGAATCGTCTGCCCCTCCACTGCCGTCATCACCCTCTTGCCCGTACATCCAGCCAGAACCGTGAGTGCCAACACTCCCAGAATCAACCGATCTCCTACCAGTCTTCTCATCATAGCGGCTCCTCTCTTGCTTTCAATTTTCTTTAATGGGCACGAATCGACTGGGCCAACAGCCCTTCGGACGTCTTGAGATAGGTGACCTCGGCCATTTGACCAGCCTTCAAGTCCGCCAATTGGGCTGCCTGCTTGCCTTTGGTAATCTTGGTGTCGGCAGAGACGCGGGCTCCTACAATCATTTCCTCCTTATTGGGGAGCACCACTTTCACCACAATGATCTGGGGATTCGCTTCCACATTCGTCGCCACCACCGTCCCCCGCACTGTCCGCTGAATGGCCTCACCAGCCTGGCCAGTCTGAGGCATGCCTGTGACTCCCACACTTAGAGCCAGAGCTCCCGCCAGGAACAGAATCGTGGACATGACCGCCCTCCTTCCGCGAAAACGAAAACAAGCACGAAAACCACGGGAACTGGATGCCGATGTATTCGTTTGCATCATTGACGACCTCCCTCCTATGATGTTTAAGGCCAGGGCAAAAAGCCCGCCGTGGAGCCGAACAGCTATTGATCCAGACATGGATCTCAGAACCTCTTGAAACATAAGATGTTCTTTCCCTACCTCTCCTGAGATACCGATTGTGATTTCCGAAGACCGAAGCACTTTGCCTCACTCTTGATTTCATTTTGATGCGAAATGGCACAGTCCTTTAAAGCGAGCACAGAGAGAATTTCCCCCCTGCTTGCTGATCTCCTTTTAGACTTCTGGCCGGGGATAAACAAATAGTGTGGCCCGCCCCTTGAATCAAGGGGCCTGTAGATTATGGCTCCACTTTTTTCGCGGTTTCACGCGAGATGAGGGCTCCAAGATATCGACTCCCTTGTACTAGGGAAGGCGTGGGATCACAATGATCCCTTACATCGACAAAGGATGCATCTGAGTTCGATGGATCAACCGACCATGCCATCTTCCCACGTTGAGACTCCCCCAGGCCGTTGGGAACACTTTCCCCATCAAGCCGACATGGGGGTGAGGGGGATCGGGCCGACCAAGGAAGCAGCCTTTGAACAGGCGGCAGTGGCCTTGACCGCTGTGATCACGAACCCGGAATCGGTCAGGCCTGTGGAAGCCGTCTCCATCACGTGCGATGCACCCGACGATGAACTATTACTGGTCGATTGGCTGAATGCCCTGGTCTATGAAATGGCGACAAGGAACATGTTGTTCGGCCGTTTTACCGTCCAGATTGATGACCATCACCTTCAGGCCACCGCCTGGGGAGAACCAGTCGATGTGGCGCGTCATCAGCCCGCGGTCGAAGCGAAAGGTGCCACCTACACCGCCTTGTCCGTCAAGCAGGAACCAGAAGGCTACTGGATTGCTCAATGTGTGGTCGACGTCTAAATTACTGAAAAGAGCGAGGGAACCCATGGACCTTCAACGGCTCACACGACGAGACGAGAATGAATGGATCATTGAACCCCGTGGCACCATGAGGGTGCCGGGAGTGATCTATGCCACGGAATCTTTGATTCGCGAGATGGACGACAAGGTCTATGAACAGGTCGTCAACGTGGCGACGCTACCTGGAATTGTCCGTGCCTCCTACGCGATGCCTGACGCCCATTGGGGGTACGGCTTTCCTATCGGAGGTGTGGCGGCATTTAACCCCGACGAAGGGGGCGTGGTCTCGGCTGGCGGGGTCGGGTTTGACATCTCATGCGGAGTTCGCCTGCTTCGAACCGGGTTGACAGCAGAGGAACTTCTCCCCATCAAAGAACAACTGGCCGATGCCCTGTTTCGTCACGTTCCTGCCGGCGTCGGCAGCACAGGTCGATTGCGGCTCAATCGAGACGAAATGGATGCCATGTTGTCGGGCGGAGCCAAATGGGCCGTGTCCAGAGGCTATGGCCTGCGCGAGGACTTAGCCTTGATCGAAGAAGGAGGGTGCATGGCCGGCGCCGACCCGGACTGTGTGTCAGACCAGGCCAAAAAACGGCAGCAGGACGAGATGGGCACACTCGGCTCCGGGAACCACTATCTGGAAGTGCAACGGGTCGCCAAGGTCTTTGATGAACAGATTGGCGCGGCCTTTGGCCTCCGCGAAGAGGATCTGGTCGTAAGCATCCACTGCGGCTCGCGCGGCCTGGGTCATCAAATCGGCACCGAATTCTTAAAACGCATGGCCGTAAGCGCCTCGCGCCATCAGATTGTGTTGCCCGATCGCGAGCTCGCCTGCGCGCCGATCAATTCGGAAGAAGGGCAGGAGTATCTCGGCGCCATGCGGGCCGCGATCAACTGCGCGCTCGCCAATCGGCAGATCATCACCCATTTGGTCAGAGAAGTGTTTGAGAAGCTGCTGCCGAGCGCCTCCCTTACCCTACTTTACGACGTCTCGCACAATACCTGTAAGGTCGAGACCCATGAAATCGATGGAAAGCCGACCCGCCTCTTCGTCCATCGAAAGGGTGCCACCCGGGCCTTTGGTCCTGGCCATCCCGACCTCCCTCCTTCGCTTCGAGCGGTGGGTCAGCCGGTTCTCATTGGGGGGACTATGGGCACGGCCTCCTATGTGCTCGTCGGCACCACGAAAGGCATGGCCTTGGCCTACGGCTCGGCCTGCCATGGAGCGGGCCGAAGCATGAGTCGCCATCAAGCCACCAGACGATGGCAGGGCCGCGATGTGGTCAAGGAATTGGCCGGGCGCGGAATTCTCATCCGCAGCCCGTCGATGAGGGGCGTCGCCGAGGAGGCGCCCGGGGCCTACAAGGACGTCAGCGAAGTCGTCGAGGCGGCGGATGAAGCCGGCCTGGCCAAGAAGGTCGCCCGGCTTGAACCCCTCGTATGCATCAAGGGGTAACGATGCCTCGTCATGCCAACAAGCCGGATAACAGAAAAGACCGCCTCACTCTCGGCACCACTCTCTTCGTGATTCATTCGTTCGCCTCGTTCCTCACGTTTCTCTACTGTCACATCAATACCGAGAGTCAAGCGGTGTTTGCCTATTTTCTTTTCCTCATCGTCGATGCCCCGACCCTTCCCTGGGCCTTTGAGATTGAAGGCAAGATCGGCCTCCTCTCACCGCTCGCCGATGCATGGACCAACGTGTGGTACTACGGCCACCAAGGAGTCAACCTGAGAGCGTTCATTCTGACAGCGATATTCGGGGGGCTCCATTGGTTTGCAATCGGAAATCTTCTGACGTATCTCTTCAGGCAAATCCACCAACGACTCCAACGACAGCCGACGTCATCAACTGTTCAGTCCCTCTGACACACCGAGCGACGCGACTTGGGGTCCACCAGCTCGCCGGTGCTATTTTGCCCTGTTGCCCATCCTTGTTTGGTCAAGCCGGACCCATCCTCTTAGGAACCGCGATGAAGAGTGTGACCCAACAAACCGTTTATCTTCTTCGCCTCCCCCACACAAAGTAGATGGGTACGCCCGCCAACACGGTTGCAATTCCCATCGCCCCTTCCATCGGTCGTTCGTACAGCGCATTCCAGATGATCACGGCTGACAGACAAATGAAAAAGGCGGGGACGACAGGATAAAGCGGCGTGCGATAGGGACGGGGAAGGTCTGGTTCGCGACGCCGAAGTACGAAGACCGATCCGACTGCCAGGGCGCTAAAGATGGTCAGCACGGTGCCACTATAGATCACCAACCGCTCGAAGCTTCCCGAGAGAATCAAGACGGAAGCCCACACACTCTGGAGAAGAACGGCGTGAGTCGGAGTAGCTCGTCTGCCGGAGAGTTGACAAAAGTACGTTGGAATCACCCCGTCTTTCGCCATCGCATAATATACACGGGGTCCGGCCCACACCATGGCGCTCACGGCTCCGGCCATGGACAGGCAGAGGATCAGGGTCACCAGGCGAGCAGCATCCGACCCCAGCAGCGCCACCGCGACTTTGCTGGCGACGGGCAACAATGGAGGGTCGGCCAACTCCGCCACCGTCAAGGCGTAGAAATAGAGCACGTTCAGCACGAGATAGAGGAACATGACAAACAGCGTGCCGCCGATCAGTGCGCGAGGAAGGGTGTGAGCCGGTTCTCTCACCTCTCCGGCCAAATACACCGCGGCATTCCACCCCGAATAGGCATAGAGCGCAAAGATCAACGAGACGACGCACAGTCCGATGCTCGGCGTGGCACGTGCATCGGGGAGCGCAAGGTGAGCCCAGTCACCCTTTCCCACCGTCAACCCCGCCACAACGAGAAACAAGATCGCTCCTACGTTCAATAGGGTGAGAGTCCGTTGAAGCCATCCCCCTGCGCCTCCTCCGAGCAGGTGAAATCCTGTGATCGCCCACAGGAGGGCGAGCGCCACAACGATTGACAGGACGCCCTCTGCTCCTTCGCCTCCAAACCGAACAAGCTCAAGGAAATAGGAGGCGAAGCTCATGGCTCCGGCCGCAATGGCCGCACTGAAGCCGACGGCGAAAGACGTCCATCCGCTTAAGAACCCGACGAACGGTCCATAGGCCCGAGAGAGATAGACGTACTCTCCGCCGGCAACAGGCAGCGCTGTCCCCAATTCGCTATAGGCCAATGCTCCTGCAAGGGCGACCAATCCGCCCATCAGCCAAACGGCAAGGATCAAGCCGGGATGGCCGAGATCCCGCGCCATAAAGCCCGTGGTGGTAAAGATCCCGCTCCCGATGACGTTGCCGATCAGCACGCAGGCGGCGGTGAACCAGCCGAAACGACGAGAAAGCGTCGACGGATCACCATGGGTCCTTTCCATCCGCACGGCCCCCCTACTGTTTTTCTGTCGGACGGACCAACGGGACAAATCGGACCGACATGAGGGTTTTCCGTTCATAGCCGGTCTCCGTACGGCGATGGAGCTCCAGCATTTGTGAGTACGTACCGACGGGAAGAATGAGGCGCCCGCCGATAGCCAATTGATCGAGCAAGGGTTGAGGGACGTGATCGGGTGCGGCCGTCACGATGATTGCATCGAACGGTGCTTCTTCGGGCCACCCTTCATAGCCGTCCCCCGCGCGCACCTGGACGTTTCTGTATCCCAGGTCGGCCAACGTCTGTTCCGCCCGGCGGGCAAGCGGCTCCACGATTTCCACCGTAAACACCTTGTCGGCCAGTTCGGCAAGAATGGCGGCCTGGTAACCCGAGCCCGTTCCCACCTCCAACACCTTATCCGTCTTTTTGAGTTGCAAGTGCGCCGTCATCTCGGCGACCAGCGAGGGCTGTGAAATGGTCTGACCATGGCCAATGGGCAGAGGACCATCAACGTAAGCAAACAACGAATAGGCTCCCGGCACGAAGCGATGGCGCGGCACGTGTCTCATCGCGGCAATCAATCCAGAATCCGTAATGCCGCGAGGAATGATGTATTGATCGACCATCCGGTTGCGTTCAACATCGCGCGTGGACTTCCCGCCTTCTCCACCATGACAGGAGGCAACCCATACCGAGAGCAAGAGCACGGCAATGGCAAGGAGCGTGGCTCGCACGATCTGGGTCTTCACACAAACTCCCGTGGTCTCGATCGTGTTGTGCTGAAAGAAGCAATCACAATGCCTTGTCCGCCGGCCCGGACCTCAACGAAGAAGTTGAGAGGACGGAAGTTCGCGTTCAATACGCTTCTGTGGCGTTCGGCTACGAAGGCGTTCCCCTCGCTGTGGCACGTTGTCCCCGGCAAGAGTTCGACGAATCCGCTTGGGAGTGAAAACGTGTCGGCGAGGCAGGTCTTTTCGTCGTCATGCCGATCGGCACCGGCCTTGCTTTCTCCGTTAAGGGTGAGTCATGGCCATGTCACCTTGTCAGACTAATCTCCAAGCCGCACTCTATTACGAACCCCTGCCTGACCACTTCGTCCGCTGCACCCTCTGTCCGCATGAGTGCCGAATCGCGCCGGACCACCGGGGTGTCTGTGGCGTTCGAATCAACCGTGGGGGCCGACTGTTCACGCAGGTCGGAAATCGGATCGTTGCAGCGGAGATCGACCCGATCGAAAAGAAGCCCTTGTTTCATTTTCTTCCCGGAAGCTCGACCTATTCGATCGCCACGGTCGGCTGCAATCTGCGCTGCCGATTCTGTCAGAACTGGGCCATCTCGCAATGGCCGAAGCTACCAGGGTCTCAAGAGGACGGCGGCAAGACGTCGCCAGCGGCGGGGGACCATCCGGAAGATGAGTGGTGCCCTGATGCAGAACCATCTAAAGCAGAATGGAGGATTGGAACGACGGTGGTTCCATCTGAGATCGTCTCCCTCGCTCAACAAGCCGGCTGTAGAAGCATTGCCTACACCTACACGGAACCGACGATCTTCTATGAGCTAGCCCTCACGACCGCACGGCTGGCGTCCACGGCCGGGCTCGGCAACGTGTTTGTCACCAACGGATTTATCTCGCTCGATCCCCTCCAAGAAATCGCGTCGTACCTCGGCGCCGCCAACATCGACCTCAAATCCTTCCGCGACAGCTCTTACAAGAAATTGTGCGGAGCCAGACTGGAGCCAATCTTGGCGGCCATTCGGGAATACAAGAGACTGGGGGTCTGGATCGAGCTCACCACGTTGCTGATTCCCGGATTGAACG
>JANDJC010000071.1 GCA_024331045.1 Nitrospira sp. | reverse complement strand
GCTAGAGGAAGGTACTGGTGGTCCGTCAATCCGGCGAGAGAATTTTTATGAGCGGCTTGTATCGGCCAATCAGCAGTCGCTGTGGCCGATGTCCATCCACGGAAAGAGTGAGCGATCGTTTACGACAAGAGTCGGTGATCCAAAAGATCGATGACTCTGGTCACAACAGCTCCTTGATGACCGATCGAGATCGATCGACGCAGAGGCAGCCACACGCCCTGGATCTCGGCATAGTCATTGACATAACTTTCCATCCCAATGACAGCATGCCCATCCAGCGTGAAGTAGGTCATCACATAGTGGCTTGCATAGAGTCGCCCATCCGGCGCCGAGCCATACTGTTCGATGGTATTGATGCGGCGCTCCGTCATGGGTGCTAGCCTCCCAATCTGCATGTAGCGGTGGTCCTTGATTCGATACCACGACTCGAGCCGTCCGCCCGTCAGCAGCACCTTGCGACCTCGCGGATGTGGACGACCTGGTTCATCTTCCGGCGCAAACGAGAGGACATACTTGCCATCTCCCTGGTCAAAGGGAATCCACGCCAGATGCATGCCTTGAGTCCAAAGCCGTTCTCGGACCCACTCGGTGAGCACATCGCCGGCTCCAGGCAACTCCACGATCGTCTCCCTGCGGGGAACCAACCGTACGCTCCCCTTCCAAACCTTCCCCTCCTCATTGACCGTGAGCGCTGCCTCATAGCCAGGGAAGTCCACCGGCCACTTGTACATATGTTCATGAGCATCCTGTACCAAGGCACGGGCATCGGGATCATCGACCAGGATTCGTTCCTTAGATCCTTCTGGAGGCAGCATGTCGTTATGGAGAGCGCTCATGGGGTCCTCCGTTTGGTTTGGCTCCACCGCGCGGTCTGGCGTCTCGGCCTCACAAGACAATCTTCCAGGCTGTCAAGAAACGAGGCCCAGGGCACACGACGGCCGATAACCACGATAGCCGCCTGCGACGGCTCCTGGCCACGATAGGGGGTCACAGAGAGACGACCCAACACCCACTGGACTTCCTGAAATCCAGAACGGCCATCAATCCGAACATAGCCCTTCAACCGCACGACCGATCGCTGATATCGTGTAAGCCACCGTTCAAACCGTTCCAAATCGATCGGCCGAAGAATCTTAAAACTGCCGCTTCGGTAGCCGCGAGTCGAATCCCGCCTCGCACCCTCGATTGATGGTGAGCGTCGTTCTCCCCTCGACTCCTGCAAGAGCCACTCAATGGGAACATCGGCGTGGGTTGCTCGAGCAAGCCGAGCCAACGGATTAATCGACCGGATCCGCCGTTCGACCTGATCAGCCTGTTGATCGTCGATTTCATCGAGCTTATTGAGCACAAGAGTATCCGCGCACCGAAGATGATCTTGCGCCGCCGACCACAGAGGGCCAAGTGCTAAGAATCGTGCGGCATCAATCATCACAATGACGGACGCCAATCGAGCTTTGTTAGCCCATTCCTCCAGAGCCTGTTCGACACCAGCCACAACCTGGCTCGAATCCGCTAACCCCGTCGTCTCGATGAAGATCGGGGCGCCATTGGACTTCCGCACCAGATGCTTGATCTTTTCGCTAAATTCTTCCGACAGATCGCAACAGATACAGCCGCTAAGGAGCGCCTGGAGTTCGACGTCGTTCGAGCGAGGATGATCATGGAGCAACGTCCCGTCCACATCGACTTCCCCAAACTCGTTCATTAGAACCGCTGGCTTGATACCCCGATCTAACTGATGGGCCAGTACCCGTTTGAGCAACGTGGTTTTGCCACTCCCTAAAAATCCGGCGATCACGTAGATCGGTGTCACCTTGGCGGATCGACGAGCACGATCAGGACTGGTCATAGTGAGGCTCCTCCTTGCCGACTACTTCCTTAAGATCGGACCGGCCGATTTCATCGGCTGCCTTGTGAATCTTGTCCTGTCGGGTATCGCCCGGTCCTTTAAGCACGGCGATCACGGTTTTGATCGGCGGACAACCCGGTTCACGACAGGCCACTTCCGTGACCATGACCGTCGTCTCGTCGTTCAGATGAAACACCGCTCGGACCCAGGCTTGAATGCGATCGATCTGCTCCGCTGCGATCGTCCGTTGTCCACCGAACAGGTTCATGTCCGATCCTCCAAGCCATGAACGGCGAAGAGCGATACGCCCCCGTCGCTTGCGCCGGTCGCCAGCCGTCGTCCGTCGGCGTTCCAGGCCGCGCACGAGAGTCCGCCGGCTTTGTTCACTTCTTGACTCACCAGCGGTGTGGTCGTCTGAGGCTCCCAGAGACAGAGCAACCCCTCTTCTCCCACCGTCGCCACGAGCGATCGGGTGGGATGGCAAGCAATCTCCTGGATCCATCCCTGGTGGCCCTTAAAGAGGCGGCCGCCGGTCCCTTCGAACTTCTTCATATTCCATGCGACGAGGGCCGGACCGGAGGCGGTGAACAGGTGGAGACCGTTAAAATCGAATCGCACCGATGTGACCTTCACGGGATAGCCGGACATATGCCAGTGCTGATGACTGTCGGTGCGGAACAGATGGACCGACCCGTCCAAGTTTCCCGAAGCCAGATAGTCCCCGCTCGGACTCACCGCAATCGTCAGCAAGGCGCCGTCGTAAGGAAACGGGCGGACCGGTTTCTCCTGCCCGATCTTCCACCACGAGGCACCTCCATAAGCCGAGGCGATGACCCCTTCTCCACGCGGCATCCAGGTCACGGCTGAAATCGTCGTCTGGTAGGCCGGTACTTCCGCGGCAAGTTGAGGGGGCGATGCCGGATCGATCATCCAGATGCGAAGCGTTTTCCCCGCCGAGGCGGCCAGCCACTTTCCATCAGGCGACCAGGCCAGGTGCTCGACCCACGAGCCCGGTCCCCCCGCGGGAAGCGTCGCATGGGCTTCGCCCGACTCTCCATTCCAGAGTCGGAGGACACCGTCTTGCCCTCCCGTCGCCAACTCTGGCTGCTGTGGATGCCAGGCCAGCGTCAAGGCGGATTGCTGATGCCCCTTCCGTTCGCAGATCGGCTTGAGCGAAACCGTTTCCCACACGGCAACCTGGCCGGACGCGGAGCACGCGGCAACTCTAGCTCCATCGGACGCAAAGGCCACACAATGAACATAATCATCGAGCAGTGCTCGACCGATCGGGGTCAATGCGACCGCCGCTTGACGTTTGGCTACACGAGGCATGACCGAAATCCCCTCATCAGCGCTTCTCGATCGAGATCCTTGCCGATAAAGACAAGCTGGTTGTTTCGCATTTCTCCAGCCCTCCACGGGCGATCGGCCTTGCCGTCGAACAACATGTGGACGCCCTGGAAGACGAACCGATGATCGCGCCCCTCGACATTCAGGATACCCTTCATTCGGTAGATCTTCGTTCCCATCGTGGTGAGCACTTCCCGGAACCAGTCGTTCACCTTCGCTTCATCGACCAGCCCGTCCTCGACCAGGGCTACGGAGAACACGCTCGGATCATGCTGATGCGCCTCCTCCCCCAGAAAGTTCGGATCGAGATCGAGCTTTCTGCTCAAGTCGAACGCGCCGATATTCAACAGTCTGGTGATCTCAACCTGAGCATCCTTCGTGCGATGAATCTTCGCCATGACGTTGATCGCCCGAATCCTGGCTTCTAATCGGTCCACCTCGACGGGAGGCACGAGGTCGATCTTGTTGAGCAATACCACGTCGGCGAACGCGATCTGCTCCTTGGCCTCCGGACTCGTGTCGAGATGCTCCCAAATATGTTTGGAATCGACGACGGTCACGATGCCGTCCAGCAACAGCCGCCGCTTCATCTCGTCATCGACGAAGAATGTCTGCGCAACCGGCGCGGGATCGGCCAGGCCCGTCGTCTCGATCACCAGGTAGTCGAACCGGTCTTTTCGTTTGAGCAAATTCCCGATGATGCGGATCAAATCTCCGCGCACCGTGCAGCAGATGCAGCCGTTGTTCATCTCGAAGATCTCTTCATCCGCACCGATGACCAACTGATTGTCGATGCCCACCTCGCCGAATTCGTTGACGATGACCGCCACGCGCTTACCGTGCTCGGTCGTCAAGATTCGGTTCAGCAACGTTGTTTTTCCTGCGCCCAGGAATCCGGTCAAGACCGTGACCGGCACCGGTGCCATCATCTTGGTCGTCGTCGCCATGCCACACCTCCTCCTGACACAGACCGTGGAACCATTCCTTTTCGGACACCTTCGCCAGAGAAGATCGAATACCACCTCTCAAGGCAAGTGAAGACGCTCACCTTTTTGAGTGTCTCCCTTCGGAAAGCACCGAGCAGCGACTACCTGATCGTCCCTGCACAAGGTGCAGAGCAAAGCGCATGTCTAAACGGCGGTGGAACTCTATGAATACGAGACAAAGGAAGGAGGACCACGGACGGAACCAAGCGAGAGGGCGACCGATCTCATGATGATAGGAAGAGCGCACGGAATCGTCAGGAGAACAGGGAGGAGCACAGGCGGAGGCGCGACAGAATGCAACCCGGCACTGGCCGCATGGTCCAACCAAGCGCAGATGTCCTCATCCGAATGTTCATGGGAGGTGCCGGCTGCGAAGGTGTGCTCCAACAACAACGGCTGGAGCATGAGCACCAGCAACAGATACCCCAGGATAAGTCCCCACTGGCCAGTCTTCTTGATGAATCGCCTCATCGGCATTGCGGGCACCATCCGAAAAATTCCAACGTATGGCTCTCAACAGCGAACTTCGTTTTCGCCTCGACCACCGCGGTAAGTTTCTTGATCGGACACAGCATCAAGTCAACGATCTTGCCGCATCCGCGGCATTGGATATGATGGTGGTGTTCACGCCCATGTCGCACTTCGTACCGCATCTGCCCGTCGTGAAGGCCAACGGCCGTCACGAGCCCCAGTTTCTGAAGCATCCCCAGATTGCGATACACCGTCACGAGATCGATCGGCACACGGACTTTTCTTAACCGAGCATGCAACTCCCCCGCGGTTATTGGCACGGAGCTCCGCTCAAGAGCCTCGAGAATAGCCCGTCGAGCCTTCGTGAGTTTCTTGCCCCCAGCCCTCAGTCTTTCGATGATAGAGTCTGCCATTGGCAAATCCCAAAATGCAGATGGTTTGCATTTATCAATTCTTGCTTCTCATGTCAAGCGCGCAGAGAGCAGATTCCTCGCCAACGGCTCATGCGACCGATCGATCTCGCTCTTTCTCCCGCGCCACAGCTCATGTTACGATGGCGCGATGTTTTTTGACACTCACACCCATCTCGATGATGCCCGTTACCACCATGACCGGGACGCAGTGATGGCCCGCGCGCGCGAGGCCGGGGTCGAAGCCTTTGTCACGATCGGCTGCGATCTTTCATCCAGCCTGGCCGCCGTCGCCCTGGCTGAGCAGTATGATTCGGTCTACGCGGCTATCGGAGTCCATCCCCACGAAGTCCGACACATCGCCGATGGCTGGTATGACGAATTTCGCCGGCTGGCGCGGCACAAGAAGGTCGTGGCTTACGGAGAAATCGGCCTCGATTATCACTACAACCACTCGTCGCCCAAGGAACAGCGGGACCGGTTCCGCGAGCAGGTGCAACTCGCCCGCGAACTCAAGCTGCCGGTCATCATCCATACGAGGGAAGCGCAAGAGGACACGATTGCGATTTTACGAGAAGAACAAGCGTCGGAAGTCGGCGGGGTGTTTCACTGCTTTTCAGGAGATGCGTGGCTAGCGAAGGACGCGCTCGATCTTGGATTCTATCTGTCGTTTTCCGGCATCGTGACGTTTCAGAACACCGTCATGTTGCGGGAGATCGCCAAGACCGTTCCCTTGGACCGGCTGTTGATTGAGACGGATTGCCCTTACCTTGCGCCGGTCCCTTATCGCGGGAAACGAAACGAGCCCGCCTATGTCGCCCACGTAGCCGACAAACTGGCGGCGATTCATGGGACCTTGTCCGCGACGGACATTGGGTTCCGCACGACTGAAAACGCCAAACGCCTGTTCAAAATCGCTTGAGCTGATGCCGACGGCGCCGCTCCGCTTTCGGCAACCTTCTGGGATTTCCTTTTTTATCCGCACGCGCCGGCTGCTCATCCTCTCCAGTGTCCAATTCCTTGTGGGGAATGGCTCCTCCCGATGATGACCGTCGCAATTTGTCAGCGAATTCCCACGCCTCCAAGACAAACGCCCCATACGTTCGCGCCACCTGGATGATTTCTCGATCCGAAGTGACGACGGCGCAGTCTCTGCCATAGTGACGCGCCATCCGTTGAATCACTTGATCGGCCTTCTCTCCTCTCTTGGAATAGATGACCTCGATGCCGCCGTAGCGCTCATGCTGTTCGACCGGTCGGTCATGCCGCCACCCGTCAAACACCACCGTCATGGCATAGGGCTTCTGATGGCGGTAAGAGGTCAGCGTGTCCAGTAGATCCTCTCGGGCGGACTCCAGCTCCTCTGGAATCCCCTTCATCACGCCCATCAAGTTGTAGCCGTCGATAATAAGATGGGTGCCCATCTTTTCCTCCCCTTCCTCGCTCGCCAAGGAAGCCGGCCTCGTCTGGAAAAAACCTGTAACTCCTTGACAACACGGGAAGCTTCTGAGAATAGTTGGCTACGCTTCCTCTGTAAACCTTCCATGCAATTGTACAGGCGCAAGCGCTCCTATGCCAAATGGATGAAGACGTTCACCCTGAGCCTCTGCGCGATAGTCGCATGGGCACTGGCGGTTCCTGCCTCCCCTCTCTTTTCCGCACCGGTGAACGATCGTTCTTCTTCACGCCCCGTAGCCCCCACGAAGGCTCCCACGAATGCTCCGAAGGTTCAAAGCCCCCCCGCCTCCCTTCCCCCCGCGACCGTGCGCAACCTTCGGGTGTCGAGCACAGATGAGAAAACCCGCTTGGTGCTTGATCTAGATCGACAAATTCGACCAATTGAGCACCACACCCCGAACCCCGAGCAGGTTCTGATTTCACTGCCCCAGACCTCCCTGAGTCAATTGGCGAGAACCAAGGTGGACAACGGTTCCTTGCCATCGCTTTTTACCATCACTCAAACGGAGGGCCCCACGGTTTCCGTCTCCTTTCTCCTCAACAATCTTCGTGGCTACAAGCAATTTACCCTCTCGGCCCCCCATCGCCTCGTGATCGATGTGTTCGCGCGCGGCGAGCCATCGCTTTCCCGTTCCCTCGAACACCAAAGGTCCCCCTCATCGTCCACCGAGTCTCCCGCGCAGCCTGTCATTCCGCCTCCCAAGAGTCTCACAACCATCGTGATTGACCCCGGACATGGAGGAAAAGACGTGGGAGCGCTGGGCCCTCGACATACCGAGGAGAAAGACATCACCCTAAAGGTTGGGTTGACGCTTCGCGACCTCTTAAGCAAACAGCCAGGTCTCGAGGTCCTCATGACCAGGGATCGCGATATTTTTGTTGAACTGGAAGAGCGGGCCAAATTCGCCAACAAGCACAACGCCGACCTGTTTGTGTCGATCCATGTCAATTCGCACCCCTCGCAGCAGGTTAAAGGGCTGGAAGTTTATCACTTCGGAGAGGCGAAGGATCAGCGGGCTCTTGAAGTGGCCGCACGCGAAAACGGGACGCCAATCAACGGCACCGGCATCGGATGGGAATATCTGGTCGCCGATCTACTGACAGCGAAAAAGATTGAATCGTCTCTGGAACTGGCCTGGACGACGAAAGAGGCCATGATCGCTCACTTGAGCCACCGTTATCCGATCCACGATCACGGAGTAAAGACCGCGCCCTTTTACGTGTTACGCTTCACCACGATGCCGAGCATCCTGGCGGAAATTGCCTTTATCTCTAATCCGGACGAAGAACACCTGTTGCGGCAATCATCCTACCTGAATGATATCGCCCTTTCGCTGTACAAAGGTATCACAGCCTTTCTTGCTACCAATCGAAACGGCGGGCGATGAACACTGCGGGTCGTTGTCACACCACCCATGCCTGTCATTAAATTGACTCTCGAATACGACGGTTCATCTTATGCTGGGTGGCAACGCCAGCCCAATCGACCCACCATTCAAGAAGCGGTAGAAACCGCGGTCGAACGCGTCGTCCAAGCCAAAGTACCGGTTATCGGCGCCGGCAGAACAGACGCGGGCGTCCATGCTCTCGGACAAGTGGCCAGCTTCCGAATCGAACGCATCCTAACACCTCACAACTGGGTCCGGGCCCTCAACGCCCATCTGCCAGCCTCGATCACCGTGCTGGCCGCGGAACTGATGCCGGACACCTTCCATGCCCGTTATTCAGCCACCGGGAAACTGTACGAGTATCGCATTTTCAATCGGCCGGAGCGGCCGGCCCTTGATCGACTGTTTTGTTGGCACATTCGAAAACCGCTGGATGAGGCCACCATGGGTCGCGCCGCCGCGAGCCTGATCGGAGAACATGATTTCTCCTCGTTCCAAACCCAACCGACCGATAACGACGACCCCGTCTGCCACCTCAAGCGGCTGGCCGTCATCCGGGAAGGACACCGCCTCAGAATCGAGGCCTACGCCGACCGGTTTCTCAAACAAATGGTCCGTTCCATCGTCGGCACGTTGGTCGAGGTCGGATTGGGCAAACGTCCGCCCGAAGTCGTCGAATCGATTCTAGACGCGCGCGACCGTTCTTCAGCCGGCAGAACCGCGCCGCCAAACGGGCTGTTTCTCGTGCGGGTCGATTATGAAAACGCGTTGGAAACGCCGGAGCAATAATACCGGAACGAGGACTGAGGGGCGTCCGGCCTCTGGATGCGACCAGGCCCCGAACGCGAGGAGAAGATGAGAGGGCATGAATGTAGTTGCGGGGGGACCATCACGAATCGCGGTTTTCCAGTTTCTTGCGCAGTTCGATCAATTCCTGCTCCAGAGCAACAAACCGGTCGTTGATAGGATCCGGGATATTGGTGTGATCCATGGTGGCATCGGGCAACCGCTCACCTTGTGACTTGATGACCCTGGCCGGCACGCCAATGACGGTCGAATTGGGCGGCACATTCTTGAGGACGACGGAATTGGCCCCGATCTTGACATTGTCTCCTATTTTGATAGCGCCCAGAATCTTGGCGCCCGCCCCGATCACGACGTGATTGCCGATCGTCGGATGACGTTTCCCACGCTCTTTTCCCGTTCCGCCAAGGGTCACACCTTGAAAAAGCGTGACGTAATCCCCGATCTCCGCCGTTTCGCCAATCACCACCCCCATGCCATGATCGATAAAAAAACCCGTTCCGATCTTGGCCGCGGGATGGATTTCGATCCCGGTCAACCAGCGGGCCATTTGGGAAATGAGCCGAGGGAAAAACGGCACGCCTCGCACCTGAAGCCAATGGGCAACCCTGTAGGCAAGCAAAGCATGGAACCCCGCGTAGGTCAACACGACCTCCAGCCAGCTGGTCGCCGCCGGATCTCGATCGAAAACAGCCTGAAGGTCCTGGCGAATCGTGTGCAGCGCTTTGCGCATGGACCATATCCTACGCCGCTTAGGCCCGTTCGATCAAACACACGGCATGGGCCACCATACTCTCTTCCCTTCCCACCGAGTCGAGCCCTTCACCACTCTTGACCTTCACATTGACCAGCGAGGGGTCAATCCCCAATGTCTCAGCCAACTGTTTCGCCATGCTGGGCAAATAGCCGGCCAGCCTGGGTGCCTGGGCCACAATGACCGTGTCGATGTTTTCGACCCGGTATCCCTTGGCCTTTAACTTCTCAGCAACATCCTGGAGGAGCTTGAGGCTGGAGATGTCTTTGAAGCGTGAGTCGGAACTGGGATAATGTCGGCCAAGATCCCCCTCGCCCATCGCACCCAACAGCGCATCACACACCGCATGGACTAACACATCACT
>JANDJC010000070.1 GCA_024331045.1 Nitrospira sp. | reverse complement strand
AGATCCCCAAATCCTTCACACCGTGGATGCTTTGCATGACAGCTTCGATCTCCTGCGCCTTGGCTTCCAACGTTTTCAAATCCGGGCCGAAGAGCTTGATCGAGTTTTCACCTTTCACACCGGACATGGCTTCTTCCACGTTGTCTTGAATGGCTTGTGAAAAATTGAAGATCACTCCTGGTATGGCCTTGAGTCGCGCTTCGATTTCTTTAATAAGCCTCTCCTTCGTCAGCCCCGGCCGCCATTGGGTCCGAGGCGTGAGATTCGCCAGGAATTCGGCGCTGAAAAATCCTGTCGGATCGGTGCCGTCATCCGGCCGGCCAAGTTGTGACACGATGGTGCTCACTTCAGGCGACTCCCGGATCAAACGCCGGATATCGCGAGCCAGCTGATCGGCCTGCTCGAAAGAAATGTCGACCGGCATGGTCGTTCTGATCCACAAATTTCCTTCCTCCAGCGCCGGCATGAATTCTCCGCCCATGGATCGCAGCGCGACGAGCGAGAATCCGACCAACACTGTCGCAATTCCAATCACGACGAGACGATGCTCCAGCGCCCACCGAATGACTATCGAATAACCAGAACGGACGAGGCGGACCACCATTGTATCGGCCTCCCCGATCGGTCCCGCCAGCAGCATCGAACATAAAGCCGGAGCGAGTGTAAAAGCCATGAGCAGCGCCCCTGCCAGTGCAAATCCATAGGTCAGGGACATCGGCGCAAAAATTCGGCCCGGCACTCCCCTCATCGTAAAGAGAGGGATAAACGCCACCACAATAATCGCCGTGGAAAAGAAAATAGGACGCCCCACCCGTTGAGCGGCTTGAACAATGTGTTGTTGTACCGTCAAGCCGCTGGTCTTGCCGTGCGCCACCTGAAAGAACACACTCTCAACCATGATGAGAGAGGCATCGATGATGATGCCAAAATCAATGGCGCCCAGCGAAATTAAATTGGCAGATTGTCCGAGAATAGTCATCATCATAAAGGTGAACAGCAGCGCAAAGGGAACCGTCAACGCGACAATCACAGCCGCCCGAACATGGCCGAGAAACACAAACAGGATGACAAACACCAGGGTCACGCCGCTGATGAGAATATCCGTGATCGTCTCCACCGTCGTGTGAATCAAGAGGGTTCGGTCGTAAAACGGCTTGATCGTCACGCCAGCCGGCAATTCCCATCGGTTCAGCTCCTCGATCTTTTGTTTGACCCTGTCCAATACCGACAATGCCTTGTATCCACGCTGAAGCAAGACAATGCCTTCCACGACATCATCACGGTCGTCGATACCAACCTTGCCCAGGCGAACGCGGTGGCCAATCGTTACATCGCCGAGCGTCTTCACGAAAATCGGCGCGCCATCCTTCTCCGCCACCATGATGTTTTCAATATCGTCGAGATCGTTGATCAACCCTAATCCTCGGATGTTGTAACTTTGGGCACCGATGGTCAGATAATTGCCCCCCACATTAGCGTTACTGTTGGCCAAAGCCGTCATGACCTCAGACAGTGTCACTCCATAACCGATCAATTTCCCCGGATCGACATCGACATGATATTCTTTGGTCGTGCCACCAAAGGTCGTCACATCGATGACACCAGGCACGCGCTTCAGGGCCCGTCGAACCTGCCAGTCCTGAATCGTTTTCAGCTCCGTGAGACTGACACCATCTCCTACCAGTTCGTATCGGTAGATTTCTCCAATCGCCCACCAGGGCGACAGCGTCGGTTGCGCGCCAGGCGGCAGTTGAACTAAGGCAAGACGGTTCAAGACCTCCTGGCGATCTCGAAATATGTCAGTATCGAAACCAAAATACACTTTGATGTCGCTCAGCCCGAAGAGGGACACCGACCGAATATGCGTCACTCCCGGCACCCCGGTGAACGCTCCTTCAATAGGAACAGTGATTTGGCGCTCGATTTCCTCTGCGGACCAGCCGACGTATTGAGTGATAACTTCAACCATCGGTGGCGAAGGGTCCGGGTAGGCAACAATGTCGAGAAGGTGAAACGCATAGAGGCCCCCAAATAAGAGGGCCAAGCCAAGCGTAAAAACGAGGAATCGCTGCCTCAAGGAAATTTCCACGATTCTGGCGATCATCTGATGATCATGAATCTCTGATGTTGGAAACCCGGTTCATTGGGGTCCCGGCAATCGGAGCGCCCGTTTCGGTCGGTTACTCTGCGATCAACACAGCTCCTTTGGTCACGATTCGCTCGCCCGCACTAATCCCCTCAAGAAGACGAACCTGGCCGGAGGACAGGTTGGCAACCTTGACTTCCCGTCTCACATATCGACCGGAATGTTCCACGACGTATACGAACTGTTTGCCGTCTTTTTCCAAGACCGCTTCCCGGGGCAAGACGAGAAATTGGCCGGCTTCACTTACATCCAGTTGCAATCGTGCAAACATTTCCGGCTTTAACAGACGCGCTTGGTTGTTGACCTGCGCACGGACTTTGATCGTCCTGGTCGCGGAATCAACAACGTCGCCGACCGCCGTAACCCTGGCCGGAAAATCGATCTCCGGATATGCCTCGACTTTGACCACAGCTGGCTGTCCGCCTTTCACCAGTGCCACGTCCCGCTCGTAGAGGTCAGCCACCACCTGCAATTGATCCAGATCGGCAATGATGAAGAGCACCTCTCCCGTTACCCATTGTCCCGGCGTTACAGCTCGTTCCACGACCACTCCCGTCAGCGGGCTTTTCAACTCAAACCGTGAGGTGATCGTTTGCTTATCTATCGGCTTGTCCAATTCTTGCGAAGTGATGCCGAGTGAGAGCAGACGTTCTTTCGCCCTGCGAAATTCGGCCTGCGCCTTGACCAGCTCATTTTCGGCCTGTTTGAGATCCTTGAGCGCCAGCGCCTTGACCTCGTACAAGTCCTTGGCCAACTCATGTGCTCTAGTGGCGTACTCCAACTCCGAATCTTCTTTCACATACTCCGAATAGGCTTGCGCGATATCCGGACTGTCGATCACCGCCAGAATCTCTCCGGCTTTGACCCGTTCACCCAAATGAGCCTGGACCTCAAGAACCCGTCCTTGGAGTGGTGACGAGATCCGCGAGTAGCGATTTTCGCTATACGCAATTTTACCGAAGAGCGTCAGCTTTTGATGGAACACTCCCGATTCGACGACCGCCGTTTCAATCAATGAAGACGGTTCGACCGACCTCGTTTTCGGATCGACTTGCGAAGGATGTTCGGAAGCCAACTGAGGCGATTGCTCGGATCGACCGCAGGCCGCGAGCAACAGCAACACCGACCACCAGACCAATGGTCCGTTGGAGGCGAGCGTTTTTCTCCTGTGTTGTTCCCGCTTTTCTGGAATGCCGTTCTTGACAGGACCCAACTTTTTTGCCTTTTGTTCACATCCCGATAGCGGCACCAACGGCGTTTTCCAATTGCAGGACATTTCGCTGATACGTAAACAGCGCCTCAATAAATTGTTCTTGAATCGTCCAGGATGTCCGAGCCGCATCTAACAGATCAATCAGCGTGGCGCCACCCCGCTCATAGGCACGTTCGACGATGGCCAATGTCGAGCGTGCATCATCGAGCACACCACCGAGGTAGGCTTCGACTAACCGCTGACTGTGGATGACATTTCGATAGGCGACATCCACTTGATTTTCGACCAGATTCAACGTTTTGGCGAGATCCGCTTGAGCAGACTGAATCGCCACCTCTGCCTGAAGAATGCCGCCCTGGTTCCTGTTGAACAACGGCAACGGAAGTCCAAGATTCACTCCAATTTGATGCGAGTTGTCCGGTCCTTTCGACCCTTGAATCGCGTAGCCAGCCCCTACCGTCACGTCGGGGATTCGGTAAGCCTTCGCAAGTTTGAGATCGGCTTCCCGCTGCAGAAGCAAGAACCGTTTCACGCGCACATCGGGACGGGCCTCGAGAGCCATGGCACCAAGTGCAGCTCGGTCTAACGCCAAGGGTTTGAACTCCAAATCACTGGTCAACTCCAAATCGGTCGCAGGGGAGATCCGAAGCAGCTGGCGAAGATCTGACTCGGCCGCTTCGACCTCTTGAAAGGTCTGGATCACCTGCGACTGGAAATCAATGTACTGCAGCCGAATGCGAATGAGCTCAATTTCCGCAATGAATCCTTTCTTGAATCGAATGGTATTGACCTCAAGAATGCGAGAAAAACGATCTTTGTTTTCCTGCGCCAAGGTCAGTCGTCGTCGTGCTAGTTGGACTCGATAGTAGGCATCTTTGACCGCAAAACCAAGCTGGCGAACCGCGTCCTCGAATCCTGCTTCCGCCGACTGTGTTCCCCATGCGGCACTCTCAATCCGATATCCCCGCTTGCCCGCCAATTCGAACAACTGCTGAATTTGAGGGTAGAACTGTCCGCTGTTTGACAATGTTCGCCCATCAACGGGAGAGGTGACCACCCCCACGGAGACCACAGGGTTGGGAAACAATCTCGCCGTGACCTCTTGCCCCTTGCTGAATTCAATACCAAATTGGGCGATCAGCAAATCAAGATTCCTCCGGAGAAACACCGCAACCGCCTCGTCAAGGCTCAGCCGAAGAGTTTTGCTTGTTGAGGCATCATCCGACGGAGGGAATACCCTCAAGGAAGGAGCTGGAGCACCACTGGGGCCTGCTGCGTTGCCGTAGACTGTGCAGCAGGTCGCGAGAACCATCGGGCCGATCAAGAGAACTCCTCCGGACCAACGATGCGATGGACGAACATTCCGACCTAGTAAGCCTTCTTTCATTTCACCGATTGCACGGTCTCGTTTCCAAACTATTTTCCCCACCACCCGCTATGATCCATGCTATCGACCACCGGGCTTGTAAACCGATTATTCGCAGGATATAGGCCTGGTCGTGAAGCAAGTGCTCGCTATGGGCCAGTGCAATGGACCAGCGGAAGGGGCCAGCGAGTGCCGCGTCGGTTTTCCTGACAAGCCAAGCCCGCCATTATATCCTTGCATGAGCGCGAGCTGCCTCAGCCCACAGCGAAAGCCCCGTCAGCAGAGGCCGGCGCAAACGCACTCGGAAGCTGTACCATGCCCTCGAGCAATCGTATCGGATCGAAGGGTCTTCTCCACACTCATTCGATCCTCTCTTCTCTCTTAAGGTTCGTGGCAACGACCTTTGTCCCATCGTCGGTCGTGGTGGAAACTTTCGGATTTCTCCGAGGCGGTGGCAGCGCCCCCCTCTCAATCAGCATATCAGGGAATCAACGGTTCCCTTTTCTTCCTATTTCTAGCCAGTCTTGCTAAAATTTTATCGTATGATGAAGAACATTTTCACGATGATCCTGGCTGGAGGGAAGGGAGAACGACTTTATCCCTTGACGGAACAACGGGCCAAGCCGGCCGTCCCGTTCGGAGGAAAGTATCGAATCATCGATTTCACCCTGAGCAACTGCCTAAACTCCGGGCTCCGCAAAATCGTTGTGTTGATTCAATACAAATCACACTCCCTCGACCGGCATATCCGGATGGGGTGGAACGTGCTCAATGCCGAGTTGGGCGAATACATCGCCTCCGTTCCTCCCCAACAACGGATCAGCGAAGACTGGTACAAGGGCACGGCCGATGCCGTGTACCAAAATCTCTTTTTGGTCGAAGCCGAAAATCCCGAGTTTATCCTGGTGTTGGCCGGAGATCACATCTACAAGATGAACTATGCGGAGATGTACTACTGGCTGATCGCCAAACAGGCCGATGCCGTCGTTGGGGCGATCGATATTCCCATTCAGGATGCCTCTCGTTTCGGTGTCATCTCGGTCGACACAGACTACCGCATTGTTCGCTTCGACGAAAAGCCGGCCAATCCGACTCCGCTGCCGGACAATCCCACTCACGCCTTCGTCTCCATGGGCATCTATCTGTTCCGGACCAAGACCATTTGCGAACATCTCATTGCGGATGCCCAAGAAGGAGGAGCACACGATTTCGGCCGCAACATTATCCCGCGGATGATCGAAAAACACCGTGTTTATGCCTTTAAGTTCCAGGACGCTAACAAGAAAGCCATCCAGTATTGGCGCGATATCGGGACGATCGACGCCTATTGGGAGGCCAACATGGACCTGGTCTCCGTGGATCCACAATTCAACCTGTACGACCCAGAATGGCCAATCCGCACTTATCAAGGTCAATATCCGCCGGCCAAGTTTGTCTTTGCCCAAGATTTTCAAGGAGGACGGATGGGCGTCGCCCTTGATTCCATTGTCAGCGGGGGTTGTATCATTTCCGGTGCTCGGGTCCAAAATTCGATTCTCTCTCCGAACGTCCGCGTAGATGACCATGCCGATGTACGCGAATCGATCCTCATGGACAATGTGCGGATCGGTCACCATTGCCGCATCAAACGGGCGATCATTGACAAATACGTCACAATCCCCCCCCATACGGAAATCGGCTACGACCTGCAAGCCGACGCCAAACAATTTAAGGTGACGGACTCCGGCATCGTCGTGATCTCAAAGGGAATGAACCTGCATGCCACCATCGATTCATCCGGTTGATCTTGTCGCAGCCCTGCGCCAGAAACACTTGACCCCCGCTATCATTTTTCTGACGTCCCGTCGCGCGTGTGACGAGGCCATGGAGTCGTTTGACCACGCCGACGTCGTGCTGCCTCCGGCTCGTCAAGAAGCAATTGACGCCGTGCTTCAACAGGTTATTGCCCACTATCCAAGCGTCGCCGACCATCCATTGATTCCCACCGTCCGACGGATTGGTGTCGCGGCGCATCACGCGGGGCACTTGCCGTCGTGGAAAATTGCGGTCGAGGAACTAATGCGGCAGGGCTGTCTTGACGCCGTCTTCGCCACCACCACGTTGGCCGCAGGGGTGGATTTTCCGGCTCGCACCGTGGTGATCACCCAATCCAGCATCCGCAAAGCACGAGACTTTACCGACCTCACCATCGGTGAAGTCCAGCAAATCGCCGGGCGAGCCGGCCGGCGTGGGAAAGATCTCGTCGGCTTTGCCATCATCACCCCCTCCCCCTACATCGATCTCGGTGTGCTGACGAAGGGACTGACCGGCCATCCGGAACCCATCGACAGCCAATTCACCATCACCTATCCGATGGTCCTCAACTTGTTGAAAGCCCACCCGCTGGAGCAAATTCAGGCGATCCTGGCCAAAAGCTTCGCGCAGTTTCAACTCAATCGCCGAGCGGAACAATTAGAGCGCAAGTTGGATGCTCTGCAGGTTCAAATGGAGCCCTATGGTCCCCGGGTCTGTGCCGATTGGATTACCCAGTGGCAAACCTTTGAGCAAGCCCGCCGGCAACGGCCCCAGCGCCAGCAGGCCCGTCATGAATCGCCGGAACTGACCGCGCGCTTTCACTTCATGACACCAGGCCGGGTGGTTGGCCTCGCCCGGGGACGCGGCATCGTCCTTCGACAATATCGGAGCAAGGGCCAACGACACCCCATGATTTCTGTGCTCCGACCGAACGGTACTGTCACGGAATGTCCCGCCGCAGCTGTAGTCGAGATTTTCGACCGCGTGTTTGAGTTCGAAGAAACCACTTCATTCCCTTGGTGCTCCGCCGCGTCATTTGACGACCTCTGCTATCAATTGACGGAGCTCCCTCCGAGACTGCCGGTCTTGCCGATTTTGATCTCGCAGGATTCGGACCCGCTTCCCGATGCGATTGTCCAGTCTCTCGGCGACTTTCCCTGCCCAACCTGCCCCTCCCGGCCAGCGTGCCAGAAGGATTTCGCCACAGCCCACCGCCTCCGCCAGGAACAGCACCGTCATATCAAATCCATCCAAGCGCTCCGGGCCAGCCTGTGGCACCGATTTCAGGAGCGGGTCGACGTGCTCCAGAAATTTGGCTATTTGACTTCCTCTGCCCACCTGACCGCTGATGGTGAATGGGCGCGCTTAATCCGCATCGACCACTCGTTGTTGATCACGGAGTTGATTCGAGCTGAGGCGTTCAGTGGAGCCGAGCCAGCCATTTTGACAGGCATTCTGGCCAGCATCGCGCACGACGATGACCGGCCAGGTTCGTTTCCACGCATCAGTCCCGGCCTCAGCTCATTGCTGGGGCAGGTACGGAAACTGGCCGACAGTCTCTCCCCTTACGAAGACCCTCCACTGCTGAGAGCCGACGTGGCAGCCATCGCCGAACGCTGGGTAGCCGACCCTACCCTCACATGGATTGGACTCTGCCGCATGACCACAATGGCGGAAGGAGACCTCTATAGGCTGCTGGCTAGAACGTTGGAATTTCTTTCACAAATTCACGCTTTGCAGGCCACACATCCGGGACTGGCGGATACGGCCTCAAGGGCCATTGCCCTCATTCGCCGAGGAGTACTGGAGGAGTTGCCATGAAGATACGTTCTCCTCTGCTGCTTCAAACCGGCACGTCGGCGGCCAGTCGTCTCACAAACGATGGCAGCCAAATCGCGTGCGATCAGGTAAGGTCATGACGATAGACGAACTTGAGCACCTCTTGGCGCAACAGCCGGTCTCGCTGCTTCATCGCCTAGCGCGGGGACGCATCCACCGGCATTTCCGAGCCGGCAAGCGGCGACTGATCGAGCTATTGCTCCAACATTCAAGCCAAAACCTCGCCGGTCTCGAATCGGATCTACAAACTTTGCTCGCCGAGCGACAGTCTCATCTGAGACCATCCCGACCCCCAACACGGCGGCGGGAACAGACAACGACCACCCATCCTAAACGTCCTGCCTCCACCACCTCGGGAGAAGAGTCGGAAGCAGGAGGCTCCGCTGTTTCGCTGACGACTTGGCTTGAAGGAATCGGCGTGCCTCCCCCTCAACCGTTCGTACCGGACCCTTGGCAGATCGAAGCCCTGGCTGCTCTAGCCGAAGGCGATGTCGTCGTGAGCGTACCGACCGGCAGCGGTAAAACCTATGTGGCGATCGAGGCCGCCCGCCGCGCCATGGAGGACAATCGCACGGTGATCTACACCTCACCCCTCAAGGCTCTCTCGAACACGAAGTTCACCGAATTTTCCCGTCTCTTTGGACCGGAGAAGGTGGGCATCCTCACCGGCGACCGTCAGGAAAACGGCCAGGCTCCTCTGCTGATCATGACCACGGAGATTTTGCGGAACCTGCTCTATGATGCGGCAAGCGGTGAAATCGACGTGCGGCTGGACACCTTGGGATTAGTGATCCTGGACGAATCTCAGTATCTAGCCGACCCCGAACGAGGCGTGGTGTGGGAAGAGACCATCATCTTTTGCCCATCACAGGCCAGGCTCCTACTTTTATCGGCATCGATCGGCAACCCCCAGGACATTGCCGACTGGTTGTCGTCGATCCGTACGACGACCTGCCGGCTCATCCGACATACTAAACGCACGGTGCCGCTCCGAGCCGGCTATCTTCATCCCAACGGCAAATTGGTGCCGCTGTTTAAGACGGTTGGGATCCCCTACGGCCATCCTAACCAGCTTCACCCGGAAGCCAGACGGCTCTTTACCCTCTACGAAGAAGAGACGATGCCGTCAGGCCGGCCAAGGCGGTAAGGATCAAAACCGGTAGAGAATTCCGGCCGTTAGACCATGCCGCAGTGATTCCATTTCGGTCAAGGGATAAGAAAACGACTGCCCGTCGGCCTGGTGGCTCTTCCACGTCCCATCGATCAGCCGATTCCACCAGACGCGATAACCCACGTAGCCGGAGAATGAACGGGTCACTGAGACGATTGCCGTAATATCAGCGTCCGCGCCGACACCGATGCCCTTCATCGTAAAGCTGGGATCCCGAAACTCACTCGGCACACGAAGGTGGTGGGTATCGTCATTCAAAAAGAAATTGATCGGTTTGACAATCACCGATCCACGCACACCGAACCAGGGGGTCGGCTGATAGTCGGTATGAACTCCGGTCCGC
>JANDJC010000069.1 GCA_024331045.1 Nitrospira sp. | reverse complement strand
CATCCGCATCCATCGAGAGCGTGACATGCGGAGCTGGATGGCTTCCTTCTTTCACCTCGCAGGTGCCGTTGCGGACGACCAACTGGTACCGCCCGCCCTGCGCTCCCATCAGGTCAAATTGATAGACCACATCGAGGTCCTCCGCCGCCTCCTTGTCAAGTTTTGACGGAAGCGAATCGATAATCTCTTTGGCCGTCATGATGATCCTCCCCTTTGTTGATGCGGCAGCGCACGACCAGCACCGGCGGAGCGCGATGTTGCGCTCCGCCTTTTGAGTGGCTCTAGGACGGCAAGGCCTTGCTTCAAGCCCCTTGCTCTCACTAATACCTCAATACCTCAGAGTGGCTGTCGCCGTGCTGCGGCGGGCGCCGAAGAATCGCTTTGAAAAGGACTCGACGAGCGCGGGATCGTATCCCTTACAACTAAAAATGTCGAGGTAGGCGCTGTTGGTGTCATTGGCGAAATGGCCGCTGATTAACGACGTGGAAATGAGCTGCACCATGGAGTAGCCAGCGACCCGCCCTTCGCCGAAATCAACCACCTGACAGTCGCCGTACCGTTTCATGCCGATGAGGTCGCACAGCTCGACCACGTAGCGTTTGATATAGTCGGCGTCGCGAATCAACTCGGGTTGGCAATCCTGAAGGTCAACGGCAGTGCATAGTCCCCACGCCTTGCCTTCTCCTACCATATCTTGAATGGGTACCAACGAGGCGCTGGAGGAAACGGAAGACGGAACCTCTGACGACAGACTAGCGGACTCTGAACCTGACGGAATGGACATGGACCTTCTACCTTTCTGCAAAAAGTGAATGACCGTGCTGTATGCCTCGTCATCCGCCGCATACAACGTTCGTTACAACTAAACATTGTGTCACTATACCACGAACGGACAGAAGCCCTCAGCCCGAGAAGCACTAACGTCCAATTACTCGAACGGGTACTTCTCCAAGGAGCGGCGGCTTCAAGGAGCGGCGGCGTTGACAAGCTTGGTAGCCCTTAGAGAGAATGGCATATGACCACTTCCGAGCAGCCTCCTCTTGCCAACCTACCAGACCGACGGTGCACGTGGTGTGGAATCCCGATGAAGAAGCGACTGGTGGGCGGCAATCGGTTCATTCACTACACCTGCCCCAAGTGCATTTTTCAACACACCACCGCCCTCTCTCCCAAACTGGTAACACCCAACCGCTAAACCCCTTCGCGTCAGTCCTCATCTTCCCTCTTCCTTTCCCCCCCAAGATTCTCCCCTTCCCTCAGACCATGCCGACAGCTCAGGCGGACCATGACGGCTTTCACAGACCAGGACCCGTTCCCGACACCCTTCCCTCCCGTTGGAGACGCCACCAGGACAGACACACAAAGACCGGCCAACCCAACCTACAGTTTCCCCTCTGTCAGCCGACGAATCTCCTCCATGCGGCGACGGTTCACACCGAAATCACCGTAGCCCACCCGTGATGCCGAACGAAAATGAATGGTTTTGGCTCGCTCGTCGAACAGAAATTCAACATCATCGACAAAGCGAAAGAGCAGGCTGGTGACTTCATAGTGCAGATAGATATCGTCTTCTTCCACCAGGCGAGTCCGCGGCAGAGAATCAAGAGCGGCTTTCAGCATCGCTTTCGCCTCGGCCAGCGGTTTTTGGTAGCGGAGGGGAGCAATCGCATGGCGAGCGTCCTGCGCTTGGGTGGAAACACAGTTAGGGCTGGAGGGACAGGGAGCAAGCTCTCGCGGCGTCATCGGATTGATCATAGGTGGTTCCTCTTGATCCCGCAAGCGGCTTGGACAGGCGCGGCTCGCCAACGGAACGATCCCGCAAATGCCGGCTATCACCAACCATGCTGCATCCCCACAACGGAGCCTCAGTACATGATGGTCCGGAGAACCGACGGCTCATTGGCCCGCGCAACCACGGTCACCACGATACGACCGATGATCCGCCCGTCCTCGGCTTCCACATCCACGCGCCAGTCACCGGAATCGAGCCGTTGCTTCACCGTGTAAGCTCGATACCCTGCATCACGGCCGCCGGAAATCTTGATCGGGATTTTATCCACATGGACAAACGGCATGCCGGAGCGTGCGCGATGAAACCAATGGTGGTAGATCGTGGTGTGAAGATCCACCGGCGCAAACACGGCGGTAAAGCAATAGACCGGCTCATCGGCGGGCATCGTGTCGTCAGACCGTTTCCAGAATTGATACCACCGTTGATCAAACGAGAGCTCAAACCGATCGCCTTTTTTCTTCACATGGTGATAGATGCCGCCGAACTTGAGCGACAGAGGAACGGGCGGAATCCAGTTGAGGAAATACAACCCAACCAGCAATCCAATGACGGCGCAGGCCGACGCCGTGATGCCAACCGCTTCCCTCATCGGTCGTTCTCGGTTGTGGCGGTAGACCAAGTGCACGACACAGAACACCACGGCGACGCTCAACGCGGCACCGAGGAGAAAGATGGACGGATTCATGACACCGGTCACGACGGGCAAGAAGAACGTGAAAAACGCAAAACTCACGATGGCGTACAGAGTCACGAGCAACCACAGGTTCGACAGCCGATGCCGCAGAACTTCATTGCCCACGAGCAGGACGATCAACAGAGTGAAAAAGATCGCCGTGCCGGTCAACGTGACACTGCGGGAATAAAAAATCGCGTAGGCGCTGAACAGCCCTCCCAACAGAAATTGGCTTGCCATCGGATAGTATGGGCGCCCTTTGAGCAGCCATCGCCCAAGAGGCGAGAGTAGAGCGAGAGACGCCGGGTCAGGCGCAGGTCCGACACCGAACCGACCGATCAGCACGACCAAGACCCCCAGCAACGTCAGATAGAGGAGTAACACCAGGTTGTCTTGCAGTCGGTCGATTCGTGTCAGCGTGAGGGAATCATAGATCACGCCGGCCACAAACCACACCACTGGCATGAACGGCTTGGAGCAGATGACTTGAATCGTTGAAGGTGGTCTCATGCGTTCGCCAGGCGGCCTCACAAGGACGAATTGATGCTCCTGCTCGTTCAGACCAGACTTCGTCGCCCGTCATCTATCCATGTCCAAGACCGGAGACAACCGATACGACCGCGCTTCCTGCGTTGCCCGATGACCGCTCTCGCGTGACGGAAGCGGCAAGCAGTGTCCGTGCTGAACAGCGCCAGAGGGAACCGTAGCCTTTTCCCCGCTATTCGTCACACGAAGGCGGGAAGGGGGGCATAGACCATGGAGTAGCCGACCAGCCATTGCAGCCAGTCAGCCATGACATCTTCCTTCAGTGGAGCCCGGTTGAGACGCGCTTCAATCCGAAACCGCCCTTGGACGCCAACGATCCCGATGATCGCCGACGCCTCCCCCCCGGTCGGAACAAGAGTCTGCGTGGGGAACTCGCACAAGGTAGCATAGAGGCGCCCATCCGGCTCTATAGCACGTAATACCTCCGGCAACTCGTCGAACGGACAATGGATCGAACAGCGATAGGCCGACCGCACGCGATCATCGATAGACTGGAACTCCGTCAACGCCGCTTCCGAAAACCCCGTCAAATAGGCACGCACATCGGCTGGCCCTCGACCATGGGTCTCAGCCAGCTTGCTTGCCGGCACCAGAAATTCGTAAGGATCAGGGGAATTGTATTCAAACTGACAGGGACCAAACGCATCCGGCCAGGAACAGAAAAACGGCGTTGACGCCTCATAGGGCCGTAGTACGACCTTGTCACGATCGACCGCCGTTTCCACGGGCAATTCCAGCGTCGTGATCGCCTCTAAAAACGCCGCGCGGCGCTCATCCAACCAGCGTTCTCGCTCGGCGTCGCCCCGCGTTTCCCCCGGCGGGATGACCTCGTGCGTCTGCAACCGAACCCTCACGAAAGAGTGAAGGTGACGGAACCCCAGCCAGAACATGCCCTGGGGATCGTGCAGACGCAACGGCTCACGGATCCGCCAGGGATGGCTGACGGAGCAATAGGTCCCAACGTCTCGATGCTTGCGATAGACCTCGTGATAGGAGCCAGCTAGGAGAAAAAAATCGCCGCGCCATCGCTCGCGGACGTGCACCAGGGTCACATCTTCGGTGGGCCAAGGGTCAAGCTGATCTAAATCATCCGGTGCCTGAACCGTCCACTCTTCTACATAGCAGATGACGTCTTGGGCCGGCGCCACCGGTTTGAGGCCAAGACCAGCCAACCGCTCGCCCACCCCCACCACCTGCTCAAACGTGAGGGCCTCCACCGTTTCCCACCGTCGTTCACGCACAGGATCCCCCTCGAACGAACTCGACCGCGCGGGAGCGGACGGCTCGAGCCAACCGCCTTCACCCCTTTTCCCCAACCACGGAAGTTGCTTATCGCACGGAGCGCAACGAGCCCCGATCGATTTTGGTGTCGGCAATGAACCGATCCAGCCCGTCGTTGATCGTGTCTTTCAGCAGATCGAGGACATCTTCTTCCTCAAACCAAAAGACCGTCCTGGTCCGTGCCCCTTCCACCATGCGAGTCAGGGAACTGTCGTCTGCTCGATTCTTTGCCTGGATGACCAGCCGCTGTTTGGTTTCAATGACGGTCGAAAAGAAGCGGCTCCGAGCGTTGGCCGACAATTCCTCGACCTCTCCCCTGATGACGATGTCGGCATCGCCCGAGGCTCCGCTTCGTTCGAAGCGGACATTCCACGACCGACCCTCCCATCCCTTTGTCTGAAGTCGCTGCGCCAATCGTTGAGCAATCACCTCGGCAGGCCGCCCACCGGTAACATCGAAGTACGTTTCCCCTCCCCATAGGTGCTGGCGGCTGCCGAGGCGGGCACCATTAGGACGTCGATCTTCAAACGCCTCAACCACAATCTTGACCGGTTCCACGCCCGTCGCAGAAGCGGCCGATGGTTTGGGTTGAAGATCAAACTGCCGCACATCTCCTTTGCCGGCACAACCGGCCATGGACCACACTATCAAGAACACCGTACCGCAGACCTGCGACAGGGACAGAATGCGATGAACCATGGATTCCTCCTTCCGACATTTGGCCGACATTTGGCCGACATTTGGCATTGGAGCGTTGATCATGGGTGACTTACCCGAGCCTGAACCCATCGTAAGGCGGTCCACGCTCCCTGAGCGTCCAGAGACAATCGCCATTACGGCCGGCTCATGGTGTGACGACGGGCAACATGGCCCGAAACGTCTCCTGGCTTAACCGTGGCAGCTCACCATTTTGCAGGCGAGGATCCGTAAGCGGTAGGCAACGAACGATCTTGAAAAAGGACCGTTCGGCTAGCACCGCGGCCAGTTGCGCCTTGCGATCATGAGCGATCGGCAGGGTGTAGCCTTCGCCCCGTTTCCATTCCCACAAGGTGGGAGCTAGAGACAATTCGAGCCCCCGGTCGGCCAACTGATGAAACCGATCGATCATGTGTCTTTTGTATCGTTTAATTTCCTCGCCTTCAAGCAACCATGCCCAGACGACATGATGTCCCCACCAGAACAAGGTGCGAAAGGTAAACGCATTCCCTTCCTGGAAGTGTTTAGGGCAGTCCAAATACTGGTAGGGGAAATCCTCGAGATGCTCACCCTTGACAAGCTGAACCGCCCGCCCATTGAAGCCGGGCGGAGTCGCTAACGAAACCTGCGCCAGCTCCCTCTGCAACAGCTGATGCGTGGCTTCCAATTGGCCACGAATCTTGGCGACCACTGTCGCCTTCCGACGAAAGAGCCGCTCATCGGCCACAAGGGCAACTTCTTCATCGGTCAAAACCAGGGATGTCAACATCTTCATAGCCGAAGAGCAGTTAACGATGCGGCTCTTCGCGCAAGCGGAATCCCTTGGTCAGGTGCCCTGCCACGCCGGCCTTTCAAGCCTGATGGGTCTCAAACGACGCCACCTGCAATGTATAGTGGCGACGGCACATCCCGCACCGGAGCACGACCAGGTCTTGAAACACATCCATCTCCCGAAGTACGACTGAGTGTTGATGGGCTCTGACACAATCGGCCAACAAGAGGTCTCCTGGCTCCCGTCCAGTCTCTTGCCGCGCCACTGACTCCTTTGCCAAGGACTCATGGCCCATCACGAGCTCAGCCGTCACATAATGAGCCGACTTGCACGAACTGCACGCCAAGACAACCGTTCGAGCCCCCTCTAGCCGAGTGACCCTCACACAGAGGGGGTGAATGGACCAACACTGCTGCAAAAATGCGCCGCTGCGAATGATCTGTGTCATGCCCCCAGGCGAGGCCAGCGCTCGGACAGCAACACCCTCCGCTTCCTCGGTCCTTACTCCCCACCAGAGCAGGTCACCTCTCCTTCCCAACTCCGGTTCCGGAGCAGCTTCTAAAGCAAACAGGAGTCCTTCTCTTCAAAAGAGCTTGTACAACGACTTGATCCCTCAGGCCTCCCCGACTCCACCTCTCTGGTTTCTCCTTATGTTCTGACTCCTCACGTCCTAAATGTAAGATCAGTTACGAGCCCCTCCGTCAAAAAACCCGCCTCAAGAAGAGGAGGAAACTGCGCGAGGGATGATCCTTCTCACCAGATCCACCGTGCCAGCATCGTGGCCCAACCAACCAGATAGGGTAGAAGACAGGCATAGACTACCGCCGCCTTGGCCTGACCAGCCGAAACATTGAGCGAGAGTTGTTCTTTATAGACGAACTCGTAGGACAGGATCAGCACCGTCGCCGTGAGAACCAACACTCGGCTCGTCTGCGGCCAGGAATACTGGCCGCCCAAGACAAAGTTGGCGGTGAAAAACCCGCTGACCCACAACACCAGCGGCGCCAACACCCATCGGATGAGGCTGGCAAACACCTTCTGACGATTCAGAGGCTTGTGGGAAGAAAGGGAAGGCCAGGAACCAGATCGGCGGGCGGAGGTCATGACCCCACCACCGCCCGAAAACCGGGGCTTTGTCCCGCGGACGAGGAGGACGAGGAGGAAGCTTCTTGCGCCGCCCGACAGACCTTGCACACCCGGGGCCTTGCCTTCAAAAAAGAGACTTTGCCGCTCGCCAGGCAACTATAATGCACGAACTCGTCGCACACCGTGCAGCGGGACCAGCCACCTCGAAACAACGTCGTGTCACGATACAGCCCTTGTTGACATACTTTGCAGTGACGCGGTTCAGTGGGGAGCAAGATCGCCTCCCACTCACCGCCGGCTTTTCGGATACTCATGAAAGGGGAGTATAACGAGGCAATCGGCGGAAAAACAAGCGGACGGAGGGCACCGCTCCTCGCTTCGGCAAGGGATGAGCCCCAAAACAACCGGGCCGGGGGTGGTCACCCCCGGCCCGGTCATCAGATCCGCGCCCTGTTCCCTCTTCGCGCTCGCGGAGGCCGCCACCATCCACCGGTGGCAACCGCCACCCGGCGCAACGGCCTGCGGCTTCCCCGCTCGACTATTTCAGAATGGCCCCAGAATGGCCCGTAGGTTCACCTCCGCCGCCGGGCCAAGCCCGCCAGGCCGACCAGCCCCGCGCCAAACAGATACGCCGCCGCCGGCAGCGGAATCGGATTGGGATAGTGAGTATTGTCCAGGACCCATGCCAGGACATCGTGGTTGGCATAAGCCCACCCCGTACCGGAGGTACACCCCACAAAGGCGTAGGGCGAGCCTAACGTGCCAGCGAGATCAATCGTGTGTGACAGAAGCGGCGCGCTCGGACGTATATTGGAGAGACTCAACCGTGCTTCCAGCAGGTGGGTTGCGCCATCATAATCGACCCAGGCATTCCAGATGTCACCGTCATTGAAGTCGGCTGCGGTAATTTCCGTGCGCACAACGGAATTCATGTCACCGTTGACATTAATACCGACATGATTGCTGCTATAGCCATCCCATGACCCGTTGTCCTAACTGTCAAACTCGACCACGGCGCTTGGTGAGAGGCCCGCATAGCCTATCCCCCCGCCAGCGCCTCCGACATTGTTGGCAACAGTGTGTACCGTAAACGTTAAGCCATCGGCGCCACAGCCTTGACCATCGCACGCTCCACCCGGATCGGTGAGCCGAAACCGAAAATAGGTGCTGAAAGACGCCTGCGACGACACCGTCACCGGCGTCGTGGACAATACGCTCCCCGCTTGGCCGAATGTGGCCGGAGTCACCCGCACCACATTGCCAACGTGGGCAGCAGCGCCATTGAGCGTCAGGCCTGTGATATCAGAAAAATCAGCATAATTGATGACAATGGCCGCATGAACCTCCCCTCTCCCAACATCAGAGAAGCTGAGAGCACCAAGACGCTCGGTACCGCAAGAAAAGGTGCTCACATAGATTTTTTCGATTGGAACTCCTGGCCAACCACCTCGCGGCAAGCCAACTTAGGTAGAAACGAATACTCATTTAGGATTCCGCGTCAACAATCCAAACAAGAAAAGAGAGGGCGTGCCGGGCAATCCGGCACGCCCTTCTCTTAAGGAAGGCAGCACAGGAAAGGATGGGCTACGAGCGGAGCCGACGTCCTCGTTCAGCTCCCGATCCGCCCGCCATCATCCTTCGTGATGACGATGCAGGCCGACCGAGGCCACCCGCTGGCCAACGCATACGGAATCCCGCGTCGATGGAAGTTCGTGATAAGAGTCAAGAGAGTCGCGCTAGGAGTGATTCTTCCGCCATGCTTGCTCTTTTGCGTGGCGAATCTCGCGCATGACTTGTACCCTGGCATCGTCCTGAGGCCCATTCTGTTGCAGCGCCGAACGACGCAAGCGCAATCCGAGCTCGGTCAACTCGATGGCCCGACGCAAATTGGCGGCAATCTTCGCCTCGTCTGATTGACCGGAATGTCGTGGCATCGCCGGAACTCCTCTTGGTACACGGCAGGAAGTGTACAAGAGTCCTCACCCCGGGGCAACTTCGACGGGGCTCTCGCCCCGACGAATCCAACAGCGCGCCGACAGCCGCAGAAGTGACACAGGATGTCGAGATCACGGGGAGGCGAGCCTCCCCGCCAAACCAAGCTTGCCCGTACCACGGCATTCGATCCACTCGCAGTGGAGAGATCCTTCGAGAGCACGTCAGCTCCGCCGATCGGTCCATCCTCCGTCATATCAGATAAAACCGGCACTCAGCCGCCTCTCCTTGCAGTTTGGAGGGAACCCGATGGAGACCGACTGTCTCCCACGAGTCCGGTTCGAATGCTCAGAAAAACTCAAGCCGCACGTCGCACAAACCGGCCGTGGGGCGCAATCCGCTGCCAGGGACCACGCTGGTGGAGCTGGCCGCCCAATTCATCGTCCATCCCCCTTCGATCATGGAATGGACGCAGCTTCATCCCTGCTTTTTTCCCACAAGGCATTTTCTTAAAAACCATACGACATACGAGTTGGCGAACCATAAAATTCCGGACACCTTGCTTACAACTTTCTCCTTAGTTCATCACATTTATTATCTCGTAAGGTTGATACCCCGTTTGGGAAGAGGGCATGACGCACGGCCGGCTGGCTTGCTCGTGGCTCGTTTATCTCGCCTCACTTGCCTTGCTGGACTCCTTAGCCCCTCCCCTTTGACCTGCTCCCCTCCCGTTTGCTACGCTCCGCGCGGGCCGGTCAGAATCACCAGCACCAGTGGAAGGGGGCTTCCATGACCATTACCAACTATCTTGAAGCCAAACGGCTGGCCGTTGATCAATTTCTCGATCACGTGACACCACCAGCCGTCACGCCGCCCACCACGCTCCATGAGAGCATACGGTACAGCCTGATGGCGGGCGGCAAACGGATCCGACCTATCCTGGCCATCGCGGCCGCGGAGGCGGTCGGCGGCGATGCGCCGGGGCTGATGGCCGTCGCCTGTTCGCTCGAATTGATCCACACCTATTCGTTGATCCATGATGACCTGCCGGCAATGGATAACGACGACTTTCGGCGCGGCAAACCGACCAACCATAAGGTCTATGGGGAAGCGATCGCGATCCTAACCGGAGATGCGCTGCTCACGATGGCCTTTGAGTGGATCAGCCGTCCCCAACACATCACGCGCTGCGACCCGGCGAGGCACAAACGGCTGATCCCCGCACCACCAAATGGCG
>JANDJC010000006.1 GCA_024331045.1 Nitrospira sp. | reverse complement strand
CCGACCGTACCTCCCCATTCGTCGTCGTAAAGGCGCTCGCCCCGCCCCCATAGGACACCGTCCCCCCATAGCCCAAATTGAACACAATCGGCAACGCCCACGCCGGCGCCTGCAAGAGTGCCACCACTCCTGTTGTGAGACCGAAGACCTTGAGTATGTTCCTCTTAGCTCTCATGATCATCGTCATAGTGGCTGTCATCGTTTCTCTCCTCTCCTCCCAGAACAGGCCCTCACCAGGACCCGCTATCTTATTCGGACTCTCTACAACTCTGAATCCCCTCTGAATCTCTGAATCTTCTCCGAATCTTGTCCGGTCATGTAACTGGGATCGCCATGCCCCTAAAAGACCAGCAAATTTCGTGCGCTCCTCACCTTGTCACTTAAAATACTGATAAATAATGATTTTTATAGATGTTCCCGTTTTCAAATCGTTTTCGATCCGTAAAAAAAGCTTACACTTTGTTTGTCTTTATCATGGACCTTTTGCTTATTATTTCTTTATTTTTCAAAGAGATACAATGAAAATCTCGATGGTAAACGTCCTTGACACGATTACCTTCAGTTTTTACACCTTGGGCACGCCCTCTCCTCTCTATAGCCTCTATAGCCAGAGCCTCCATCCTCTCCCTTTGTAATTTCAACATCGTAAACATGCCACGTTCGATGACTTCTTTGCCGCCGCCCTCAACGTTCCTCCAGAACCAGAATGCAGTCAGAACCAGAATTCAGTCACCGCAGCGGCACTGTGCCAAAGGCCGCGAAGAGCTGCCCGCTCAAGTACCGAGTCCCTAGCGGGTCATCTGACCTCCTCCGTCGCAGATAGTCATTGAGAATTCGACCATTCTCAGTTTTGTGGACATTCGGTTGGCGCAAGTTCATTTTGTACCGTTCAACACCAGAGAACACCCAACTCACAAATGTGACCGTGCCATCGTGCTCTACTGTCTCTATAACCCCTACATGAGTCAGGGGATCGTTGACGAGGCCATCACCGTTGAAATCCCATGTGTTGTGAAAAAAGACCAAATCTCCTGGTTGCACAATCGGGCCATAATGTATTTGCCCATGTTTCAAGACATAGGTATAGATACGCCCGACTCCGTTTCCACCATCCAACTCACCGAGTTCTTTGTATAAATCAACCTGCCTCGTGGCATAGACAGCTCGAACAAATCCCGCACAATCGGCGGAAGAGGATCGATTATCCCCCCTGATCGACGAACGACCGAGAAACCCAGTTGCCGCCTGGACCAGAGCCTGGTGGGCAGTCGTTCCTTGGGCCAAGACACAACAGCGCTCTCCCCTTATTCCATTGGTTAAGGTCGTTTGACTCCCTGTCTCGCCCGCGGCCAAAATGATGAGCTCCCACGGTGCAACCAGCCATTAGCCCAACAACCAACACAGATAGAAATGATCGAAAAAGAATACCGCGGCTTTGCTCAGCCATGGTCGCTCTTTTCGTCCTTGCCCCCCTCGATTTTCAAGCAACGCCCTTGACTGCCTGCTCTCAAGGTTGTTGAAGGATGAGGCCCCCTCCAGTCCCCTTGACTACCCCCCGGCACTGCCGACCGGTCCTCCGGGCTCAGTCATGCGCCACGGATCGAGCAACTCCGCCAGGCGATCGTCCGGCAGCACCTGTTGCTCCTTCGCGACCTCCCTGACCGTTCTCCCCGACCGATAGGCCTCCTTCGCCAACTTGGCTGCCGCTTCATAGCCAATTTCCGGCGCGAGTGCCGTGCACATGGCTAGACTTTGTTCAATCAAACTCCGGCACCGCTCTTCATTTGCCTTAATCCCTTCAATACATTTCGCAGCAAAATTGTTCGCGACAGCGGCTAAGAGCTCGATCGATTGCAGCAGGTTATACGCCATCACCGGCAGCATGACGATCAGTTCAAAATTGCCAGCTTGTCCTGCAACCGTAATGGTCACATCATTGCCAATCACCTGGGCACAGACCATCGTGACGGATTCGGCAATCACCGGATTAACCTTTCCCGGCATGATCGAGGAGCCTGGCTGGGTTTCGGGCAAAAAGATTTCTCCAATCCCACAGCGGGGGCCGGACCCCAGCCACCGAATATCATTGGCGATCTTCATAAGACTGACCGCCACCGTTCGTAAGGCCCCGCTGGCTTCGACCAGCGAATCCTGTGCCGACTGCGCTTCAAAATGATTGACTGCCTCTCGGAACGGACAGCCGGTCTCTTTCGAAATGACCGCCAAGACCTTCGCCGGGAACTCCGGATGGCAGTTGAGCCCCGTCCCCACAGCGGTCCCCCCCAACGCAACCTCAGCCAGTGCCTCCTGGGCCCGTTTAACTCGCTCGCTCCCCAATTCAATCTGGCGAGCATAGCCGCCAAATTCTTGCCCTAACCGGACCGGAGTCGCGTCCTGAAGATGGGTCCTGCCAATCTTGACCACCTTGTCAAACTCCCTCGCCTTGTCATCGAGCGCCCGACGCAAGCGACTCAGAGCCGGCAACAGATCGCGGTGGATCGTTTCTGAGGCGGCAATGTGGATGGCGGTCGGAATCACGTCGTTGCTCGATTGACCAAGATTGACATGGTCGTTAGGGTGCACGAGTTTGCTGCCCCGAGCGCCACCCAGCAGCTCAGTTGCCCGGTTGGAGATCACTTCGTTGACATTCATATTTGTGGAGGTGCCAGAACCGGTTTGAAAAATGTCCACGGGAAACTCCCCATCCAGTTTCCCCTCCACCACCTCGGTAGCCGCTTGGTAAATGGCATCAGCGATCGTTTTGTCGAGCAGGCCCAATGAATGGTTCACCATCGCCGCTGCCCGCTTGATCAACCCTAACGCTCGAATCATCGACCGGGGCATTCGCAATGAGCTGATGGGAAAATTTTCCATCGCGCGTGCGGTTTGCACCCCATAATAGGCGTCGGCCGGTACGGCCAATTCGCCCATCGTATCCCTCTCAACCCTCATGGCTTTCGATGGCTCAGCAGGTCCGCTGCTTTTCATCCTCGACGCTCCTTCGTCTCAGTTCTCGCATCTCAGGCCTCCCCGCACGTTGTCTCCCCCTCGTGACCCGATGCGGGCGCCATCTTAAATGTGACCTCCCCTCTCACACAAGAGCGAACTGTGCGTTGTCAGTCTCGAATTCCAATCTAGAACACCTGAACCATGAAACACTTGAGATAACGTGTCTCCGGCATTGTGGCCAACATTGGATGGTCAGGCCCCTGTCCGCGCCGATCGATCAGTCGAATCTGCCGCCTGGCTTCCCGTGCCGCCGATTGGATTGCTGTCCAGAGAGCCTCTTCCGACACTGGCTGCGAACAGGAACTGGTCACCAACCACCCCTCTGGCTTTAGAACCATGATTCCGAGACGATTGATATCCTGGTATCCGGCCAAGGCGCGAGGCAGTGCCTGCCTGCTCCGAGCAAAGGCCGGAGGATCGAGTATCACCAGATCATAGCGCCGGCCAGTTTTGACGAGATGGCGCATTTCCTCAAAGGCATCCACCTTCCGGTACAGACATCGTTCCTCAACGTGATTCATAACCGCGTGCCGGCGAGCCATCGTCAGCACTTCCTCGCCGACGTCCAGTCCCTCCACCGAATGCGCACCCGCCAATGCCGCATGGATGCCAAAGGCACCTGTGTGACAGAACACATCCAGAACCTCTCCCCCTATCGCCAATCCTGCGGCGACAAGCCGGTTGCCGCGCTGATCACAAAACCAACCAGTCTTCTGCCCCCGTTCAAGATTGACAACGAAACGCGCGGCTCCTTCTTTGATTTCAACTTCCAACGGCCCTCCGCCGCGCAAAAATCTCCGCTCAAGGGGCAAACCCTCCAAGCGCCGACTCTTGGCATCATTTCGCAGATAGACTGCTGTTGCACCCACTTCCTGCACGAGAAGATCCGCCAGCACCTCTTTGCGGCGGTCCATCCCATAGGTCAAAGTTTGCATTACCAGCACGTCGCCATACCGATCCACAATCAGCCCCGGCAATCGATCTCCTTCCCCAAAAATTAACCGGTAGGCGTTGGTTCCGGTCACGACCCGTTGTCTCAAGCGAATCGCCTGCCCGATTCTCCTCCGCCAAAAATCCTCCCCAATCGGCTCATCTTCAAACGTCAACAAGCGAACTGTAATCTTGGACGAAGGATTGAACAAACCCACCCCGTGTCGACGGCCATCCGGCCGTAAGACCTGGACCAAATCCCCAGGGACCGGCTGCCCCTTGATACCATGAATATGACTGCCATAGACCCACGGATGACCCGGCTCATGGGCGAGCCAGTGGCGATTGAGCGTCACTTGACCTGTTATCTTCTCCGCCCTCATTGTCATCGGTCGCTTCTCATGGTCTCCGCCACAATGATCAAAAGACGTGAGGTGTCCGCAAGACGGGGCATGGCTTGACGGACGAGAGAGGGTATGGTTTCCTGAAGCCGAGAAGAGAGAAGGAGGAACCTGCTCCCATGCACAACCAGGTCACGATCGGTTCGGCCGTGTTGGATCGACTCTACCAGCTCGGTGTGCGTCATATTTTCGGCATTCCCGGCGACTATGTCCTCTCCCTCTTCCAGCTTATCGAGGCTTCTCCCATCAAACACATCGCCACCACCCGCGAAGACTGCGCCGGGTTCGCGGCCGATGCCTATGCCCGCATCAACGGCATCGGTGCCGTGTGCGTGACCTATTGCGTCGGCGGCTTTAACACCGTCAACGCCATTGCCTGCGCATACGCGGAACGGTCCCCGGTGGTGTTACTCACTGGTTCGCCTGGGCTGTCCGAACGGGCTCGTACTCCCTACCTCCACCATATGGTTCGGGACTTCTCCACACAACGGGAAGTCTTCGAACGGATGACCGTGGCTGCCATCACGCTCGACGATCCGCTGACCGCGGAACGAGAGATGGACCGAGCCTTCGCGGCCCTCCTTCGTTATCGTCGCCCGATCTACCTGGAAATTCCGCGCGACATGGTTCACACTCCCCTCCCTCACACCAGAAAACCGATTTGTCTCGAAGACGAACCGAGCGACCCGGCTGCGCTGGAAGAAGCCGTGGCAGAGGTTCGCTCCATGTTGGCCTTGGCCAAGAAACCGGCCATGCTGGTAGGAGCCGAGGTTGGTCGATTCGGATTGCAAGATGATCTTGCGAAGCTGGTCGAGCGCATGAACATCCCCATCGCCTCGACCCTGTTGGGAAAATCAGTCATTCGCGAAGATCATCCTCTCTACGTCGGTGTATACGGAGGCTTGATCGGACGCGAGGAAGTCCAGCAGTTCATCAACGAATCCGACTGCCTCTTGATCCTCGGTTCCATTCTTTCCGATGTGGAGGACCTCGATCCTCGTTCTCCCCTCTTTTCAGAAGGACGAACGATCCATGCCACGGCCGATCGCGTGGCCATTAAGCACCATCGGTTTGATGGCATCAAGTTTCAGGATTTCGTGCGGGCCCTGGTCCAAGCACCGCTCCCCGTCTTTCCCTCACGGACGCCACCGGCTCCGGCACCCCTTTCACCAGCCAAGCTCTCGCCCGAATCTCCCATCACTCTCCAGGGGCTGTTCCGGCACCTCGACACCGTCTTGACCGACAAAATCGTCGTCATTGCCGATGTGGGTGAATCGCTGTTCGCTGCAGCAGACCTCCACGTGCGCCACCGTTTTGAGTTCTTATCGCCCGCCTACTATACCTCCATGGGCTTTGCGGTGCCGGCAGCCCTCGGCGCCTCATTCGCCGACCCCACCCTCCGGCCCCTCGTGTTGGTCGGAGACGGAGCATTTCAAATGACGGGAACGGAATTGGCCAGCTGCATTCGATACGGGCTGGCCCCCATCCTCATCGTCCTCAATAACCGCGGCTACTCGACCGAACGTGAAATCCTGGAAGGACCGTTTAACGATCTTCATGAATGGCAGTACGAGAAAATCTTTGACTTGATCGGAGACGGTATTGGCTCCCGCATTACCACACAACGTGAGTTCGAAGACCGCCTGGCCGCGGCCTTCGCGGACCCCAGCCGCCCGCACCTGCTCAATGTGTTGCTAGGCCCGCACGACCGGTCGCCCGGCATGGTCCGGCTTGCCCGTCGCCTCGGCAAAAAACTTTCGACGGATAAACCGTCAGGAGCGGCATCCTAGGCCCACTCCTCATTCAAGAGCATTCAGTCTTCTTCGGGGTTGATAATGTGCAACCCCGCTGTTTTGGCGGCACCCAGTAACGCCGTGTCGGCGCTTACCACGGTCACCCGCAGCGGCTTGAGTTCCCGAGCAAGCGCCAAATGCATCACTTGCGGTGCACGCAAAAACGGGTATTCCAGCGCCAAATCTTTGGTCGCCAGGTATGTTTCAACCGTCGGCAAGATGAAATGAAACAACCCCTGTTTGGATTCCACCTCAAACTTGTACAGGACGGAGTAGCAATCGTCCCTGGTGATTTTGCCTTCCTGAACGCGCGTCGTCATGATCGTGTAGAAGTCGGTCACGGACCATGGCGGCAGAATGGCAACCTTGCCCCGTTTGACCAGCAGTTTATTGACAATTCTGGTTCCCCGTTCCATGCTGTACCGTTTCACCAGCGCGGTCGAATCGAAATAATAGTACGGCATCCTGTTACCCCCTCCCCTTCAAGATGATCTCGGCCAAGGGTCCTGGAAGTTTGGAGAGGCGATCTTGGAGTTCGTCCAACGGCAATTCCTCATATCCTTCTTTTCGCAAGGTCGCAGCGAGATTGCCTTGATTGAACAAGTCGGTATCCTGTTTCAGCCGCTCATTCAACCGCTGTTTGGCCACTCGACTTGAAATTTTGGGCCCGGTCTTGGTCAAGCCCCTTCCCCGACTACGTGGAGCCCGGCTCACGATCAATTTCCCTGTCCCACTCACCGTCTTATCCCTCCTTGTCCACTCACATCATATCTCCCATCGCCGAGACCATCATTTCCTGGAATCTTCCGTTCGTCCCTCAGTCATTTGCCCAGAGCCGTCCTGCTTCATTCACTCGTCGCGAGGACACCCCCCACTCATTCCCGCCGGCATCGGTAACTCGGCTTCACCAAAGAGATGCGCAGTGATCGCGGGCGCCATCTCCGACGATAGGTGTCGCCGCAGGGCACGGAGTGCCCTGGCCATGGCCTCTCGTTCTGTCAAATGTCCCTCCTTTCCACTTCCAGACACAATTCCCATCACCCGCCCCGTTGCCCTCTCCCATAACTCGACATCGCCGCACCACCGAACATACTTGAAAAAGGAATCATGGACTTGAACGGGCATGAGCTTGGTGACGCCTCGGATAATCAGGGCCGTGTCATTCCGTTCACGATCCTCCGTCCCCGCTATAACGGTGATGCCTTCTCGAACCAATCCTTCCGCCAAGGCCTGCTGCGCAACCTCGGCATGATCGCCAAACACCTGCACGGCCACCGTCAAGCCAGTGGCGAGCACATCTTCCAGTTCCTGCAAAATCCTGTCGGCTTGATAGGGAGAACGTACTCCTTGCCCGCTCAGGCGAATAATTCGCAGGTCGGCATTATAGACGTCCCTCACCACCAAATTTTTGGCGGCCCTCCGCAACTTGCGAACTTTCAGTACCGCATCCGACACGCGCCGCGATTCCGACACATCCGTCTCGATAGCCTGATCAAGGGCCGACAACCGTTCCAACAGCGCCATCTCAGCCTGAGCACGATCCATGACGGCCAATGCATAGTAGACCCCTTTGACCCGGTCATACCACGTCTCCATGATTCTCACGTTCTCTAGCACCTTGTCCGTTGAGACTTTGGTCACCGTTTCCAACGCAAGCCGTCGTTCCTCGGTCGTCGAGCCTCTCTTTTCAACCAAAAAATAGGCTTCCCAGTCCTTGGCATGCGAGTCCACATTGGCCTTAAAAATCCGTGCCACGGCCGCGTAGGCTTGATCCGCCGCTCCCTGCCGATTCTCCGCCTGTCCCACACCCGTCAGGTATGCCGCCGATGGATAAGCCTGATGGGGATCATCGATCCATGACGGCCTCGCCTGAGCACTCAACCACGCGCACCCAGACCACCATAGCGCGATCAGCACAACCCACCCCCTCCTCCTCACACACCGACACCACCGGCTCCCACAGTGAGGCGTCATTGGAGCACGCGACGAACGAGGAACCTCGTTTGACCTTTGGACAGATCAAGAGACGACTCTCCGCTCCCACCAGAAAGGCCTTGGCCAATGGCGAAGCTGCGATCGGTTGGATGAATGATCGCGCGATAGCGACCGGGCGGAACCCAAAGTCGTGCCACATGGATTTCATCCGGCAGGGTTCGCCAACTCCGTTTATCGGCTTCTTCGGTCGCCACCGCCAGCCCCTTCGTCAACAGACTCACAAGGAGTCCCACCCACGGTGCAGCATCCTTCCCAACAGCCTGTTGGGCACCGATGACCGCCCCCTCCGCCATGGAAAATTTTGCAGCCGCCCGAGCCACGGCTTTCACCATCATGGCCGGCCAGCGATCCGCAAGACTTTTTTCCGCCAACGCTGTGAGATCATGCGCCCGCTCCGACCGAACCACGTAGGACCGTCCCTGTTCATCCATTAAGGTAAGAGTTTCCGACAGCACGCGGGTTTTTTGGGAAACCAGATGGGGAAGCGCGACTCTTACCACCCTCCCGCTGAGTCCGTAGAGGACACTGTCCATCACCCGATCCCGGCCACCAACCGAAGGGGAGAATCCGCGATTCAACAGCACCAACTGCAAGGCCTCCAAGCTGATCGGGAGATCAAGAAAGAGGTCTTCTTTCCAGGGAGCGCGCCCATTATAGCTGATCAGGATCACTTGGGCGAGCTGTTGACGGGCTGACATAGATAACCATTCGATAGCGGGATCTGTGCTCCGATACCGATTCACCTCATTCGCAAGCCCGAGGGCTTCAGCGGACGACAGCAGATCGGCCCGCAACGACGCGGGGCAAGCCATCTCGGACCAGCCGTCCATCGACTCATAGGCCTCACAGGCGTTTCGATAGGCAACGAAGGCGTTGTTTAGATCCCCCGCCGCCTCATAGAGCATGCCACTGAGATAACGGGCGAATCCGTCGTTCCCATACCCCTTCTTTCCCTTAAGTCGATCGTTGAGCACATTGAGGCGATGATCGATCCGTCTGGCCTCCACCAGCGCCCCTTCTCTGTCGTTCTGCAATGCATAGTTAAGAGCTTTGACCACGTTAACCATCACATGTTCATAAGGATCTCCTTCGTACGGCAAGGCGTTGTCATTGGTCAGAAACGCCAGGGCTTCCGAGCGAATGGTCTTCGTATAAAGACCCTCGATGAGTTCGTCAGCCTGTTCCAACGCTTTGTTGCTTTCCGCATAGTGCCCCGCCAGATGTAGGGTCATCCCCCGATCCATCAAATACAGGAGACGGCTTTTTGAGCCGTAGTCGGATTCGGCCTGTTCGACAATGGAGAGCGCTCTGTTGGGATCACCAGCGAGAAGGCTTTGTTCGATCAGCCCATAGCGGTTCGCTGACGCACAGCTAGTGAATGAAACGATGACAAGCGAAAGAAGGAGAACCGTCATGCAACCGCTTCGCGGCGCATTATCATCGCGCCCGAAGCGTAAGAGGAAGGCTTTCAACTGTTGGATCCGTTAAAACACCGTCCGTTTCCTTTCAACCACTTTTTTGATCTTTTTTTGGCCATACCACACCTTGGCATTGCTTTCCACATCGATCATCTGAAGATCCACCTGATAAAACACCGCCTTCGTGCCGTCGGCTTCATCGACGATGGTCGCAATGCTCCCCTTCAACATAAAGTCGGCCCCACTTTCTTTGCCGGGAGCCTTTTGAGTGTCTTCACGGGCATAGACCGCCTGTTCCTTTCGCTCAGCCCGCACCTCTTCACGCTCCTGTTTCCCAGCCACGAACGTGACTTTTTGAGAGTTGGTGAGTTCCCGCTCAAGATCCGTAATAAACGTCTGTACATTGATGTGCTCGTGGCTGTTGTTCACCACCGTACCCACCACCACAACCGGCTGGCGGCGTTTTGCTTTTGAAAAGTTTTCCAACCATGGAAGCTCAAGGGCCTCTTTCACCATTGCCTCGGCCACCATCCGCGAGTCCGTATCATTCCAGCGGCCGCTGAGATCCGTCGTGGTGCCCGCATCCACGCGCGTCACTTTGACTTCATGGCCACAACCAGCCGCCACAAGCAACATGACGATTGACCACATACCCGGCAGGAACTTGCTTTGGACCACGGTCATGCCTCCTCACCCATCATGTCGTCGCCTTACGAGACGGCTCCTATCGAATCCCGCGCTTCTCTTCCTCCCTCTCTAAACGATCGAACAACCGATCTGCATTGCGCCTGACAAAGTCGCGCATCTCCGCATTCAGCTCCTTGGCCCGCTCTAAATTATTTTTCATGTCTTCCAGACTCAGCATGGCCAGCACGTAATAGGTATTGCTCTTCTCGTCTTTGTAGCGATCGATAGGGCGTACACCGCTCAACGTCACCGTGGTGACCGTTTTAATGGCCCGCTCCACATGTTGCTCTTCCGTGTTCCGCGTAAAATCCCCCGCCGTCGTTGAAGCAGCATAGTCCCTCATCAAGTAGCCCGTATAGGTTTCAAATGTCTTGGCGATTTCCGCCCTGGCTCGATTCTCAGCCGTATCCCACGCGAGCGGTTCGTTTTTGACGCCCACTACCGAACCCACACCGTAAAACGCCTTCTGATCTTTGTCGTTGAACGCTCCCGACCCCCGTTGCACCCACTTGGGAGGACCACCGCACGCCGTCAACCCCAGCAGAAAAACGGCCAGAAGACCGGTTCCGGCCAGCTTGAGCTTGAGATGGATCGCTCGCCACGCCATAACACGTCCTCCTTTGAGACGACCAAAGATGACCGAAGCATGACCTGGAGGGATCAACTTTGAGCCCAGAAAAAAGCGATGTCATGCTAACATGCCCCCCCAACATCGTCAACGAAACACCATCGAAGCCAAGAAGGAGGACAGGCCTCCTGTCGTCACCTGACAGACTTCTGAAAAAACTACTTCCTGAAGAGAAAGGATGGGCCTATGGCGGACATTCATATTGCAAATGGAGTTATCACGATCGTGAATCTTGATATTCAGGACCCCAAGGCGGCAGCGATCCTGGCCGCCTATCCGACAGAGCGCCAGGCGGAAATCGCCCGCCGCGCCATCAAGATCGGGTTGAGCTATCTGCAGGGAGGAGAAAAAGATTAGCAATCAGGAACACCCTCGACTCTCCGCTCCCTCAATCGCAAGAACCGGAACCGTGGTGATCTTACACATCCCCCGCAGCAGCGTGGAGGTTTCAGGGGCTGTTTGCTTCGTGGCCTCCAGTGAGAGACTCCTTTCGCCCCTCAATCAACACGGTATCGCCGTCGCCATCGATTCTGAGACTCACGGGATGCTGGGTACCGCCGGATGCTTGTTCAACCTGCTCGACAAGATACCTCCCCAACTCGGAAACCAACAGCCAGCCATTTCTGTCCAGATCCGCTTGACCAGCGAGTCCGGCTAGGAGCGACTGCACAAACAGGCTGTTTCCCTCCACACGCATCGAAGACTCGCCCTTGCGAGCCGCACTGATCACCTGAACGGCTCGTCGTTCCATCTCCTCCTCGGGCACCGCCCGGCCTTCTAGCGACAGCTTGGCTGGCGGAGTCACCTCCCATCCAAAGACAGGCGCATCAAACAGTAACACCGTATGTTTCGAGGCGGTCCTTCTCGTAAATTCCTTTAGGTGCCCCACCGTCACAGCCTTACCCGGATGGGCGATCTGCGCATCGATTGGCACCAAGTAACTCCGCTCCTCGCCATCCGCATCCTGTGCAGTCCCGACATGGCCCGTATAAAAGATCACCAGCCGGTCCATGCGACCGACTTTCCTGGGCAAAATATCGGTCAACAATTGATGGAGGTGGCGGGAGGTCGCGGTCTTGTCGTAAATCTCCACGACTTCGTCAAAACCCAATCGCCGAAACGCTTCTGCCACCTGCTTGGCGTCGGTGACCGCTCCTGGAACGGGCGGCGCCACCACGTAGTGTTCAATGCCAATGACCACGGCCCAGGACTTATAATAAAGCCCCTCTGGTTTTCCCGCTTGCGCCCACCCACTCGGAGGGCAGAGGCACTGCCACAGACCGACCACTACTATCAACAACGCCATGCCACATCCCCACCCCCGAAAAAACCGTTTCATCATCGTCTCAAAAATCAGAACAGACGGAACAGATAATGGATATCGGATAAAGGTCCCTTGACAAATTGCCAGCCAACCTACCGCCCCCTCCTCCCACTGTCAAGAATGCGGCACGTCCGGCTTGCTCATCCACGATAAAATACCGCAAATCCGCCGCGGAATGGATTCGTGGTCCCGTCGGCCTCATTCAGTTGCAGCCTGAGCATGTTTTCTCCATAATGCACACCAGGGCACTCAGCCGTCGAGAAGGAAGGAGGTCATAATTCATGACCGAAGAGATTGAAACGCTCCTGAAAGAAAGCCGCATCTATCGTCCCTCGCCGACTATAATCGCCAATGCCCATGTCAAGGACTATGACACCGAATACAAAAAATCCATCGCCGATCCAGAAGGCTTTTGGAGCACCGTAGCCCAGGAGTTAGAATGGTTTTCTCCCTGGCATACCGTTCTGGAGTGGAACTACCCCTGGGCCAAGTGGTTTGTCGGCGCCACCTGTAACATCGCCTACAATTGTCTTGATCGCCACGTCAAGACCTGGCGCAAGAACAAGGTGGCGCTGATTTGGGTGGGAGAAGATGACCAGGAGCGCATCTTTACCTATGCCGAACTCTATCGCCAAGTCAACCGCTGCGCCAATGCGCTCAAGAAACTGGGTATCGCGAAGGGTGATCGCGTCACCATCTATCTTCCTAAAATTCCAGAACAGATGGTTGCCATGCTGGCCTGCGCCAGAATCGGAGCCATCCACAGCGTGGTCTATTCCGGCTTTAGCGCTCCCGCCCTGGCCAGCCGCATCCATGACGCCGAGTCCAAGGCACTCATCACCGCCGACGTGGGATTCGACAGGGGAAAGACCATCTCCCTGAAATCGGTGGTGGATGAAGCTCTTAAGACCTGTCCCACCGTCAACCACGTCATCGTGGTACGCCGGCAACCAACCGAACACCCTCTCTCCGCTCCCAAAGAACTCGACTGGCATGAGTGGTTGCAGAACGAACCCACGACCTGTCCGGCGGAACCCCTCGATGCCGAAGCTCCTCTGTACATTTTGTACACCTCCGGCACAACCGGTAAACCGAAGGGCGTGGTCCACGTCCATGGGGGGTACATGGTCGGCACATACATCACGACCAAGTACGTGTTTGATCTCAAAGACGACGATGTATATTTCTGCGTCGCTGACCCCGGCTGGGTCACAGGGCACAGTTACATCGTCTACGGGCCTTTGCTCAACGGTGCGACGATCCTGACTGCCGAAGGGAAACCAGACTATCCAACTCCCGGCCGGTGGTGGAACTTGATCGAGCGGTATGGCGTCACGATTTTCTACACCACCCCGACCGCGATTCGACTCCTGATGCGCTATGGCGAGGAATGGCCAGCCAAATACAACTTGTCGTCACTTCGCATTCTGGGCAGTGTCGGCGAACCAATCAATCCCGAAGCCTGGGAGTGGTTCCATCGCGTCACAGGCGGGGACAAGCCGATCATGGACACCTGGTGGCAGACAGAGACCGGTGCCATCCTTATTACGCCGCTTCCCTGCATGCCACTCAAGCCTGGTTCTGCGACCAAGCCATTCCTAGGCATCGAGGCAGACGTGGTCGATCGAGACGGCAAGAGCTTGCCTCCCAATGTCGGCGGCCTTGCGGTGATCAAGAAACCTTGGCCCTCCATGATGCGGACGATCTACAACGATCCTGAACGGTATCAAACCTACTGGAACACCATCCCCAACTGTTACACCGCCGGCGATGTCTGCCACAAGGATGAAGACGGCTACTTCTGGTTCATGGGGCGGGCGGACGATGTCATCAAGGTCGCGGGGAATCGATTGGGTACAGCAGAAGTCGAAAGCGCCTTGGTGAGCCATCCCGCCATCGCGGAGGCGGCGGTCATCGGCAAGCCCCACAAAACGGTGGGTGAATCAATCAAAGCCTTCATCATTCTCAAACAAGGCCAAGAGGAGAGTCCAGCGTTGATCAAATCCATCAAAGATCATGTGCTCAAGGAACTGGGCAAGATCGCTGTTCCGTCGGAAATCGACATCGTCTCCTCCTTACCCAAAACCAGGTCGGGAAAAATCATGCGCCGAGTCTTAAAAGCGAAAGAACTCGGTCAAGACCCCGGCGATTTGTCAACGATTGAGGAGTGAGGATGCGGAGGAACGGCCGTGGGAAGGGGCGGGAGAAGACCGGGTGAGCCAATCTACCTGCGTCGACATATCATGGCACTGACCGGCGCCGTGGCCCTTCCTATTGTCGCCGTGCACGTGTACAAACTCCTCTTCGGCCCGCCAAGCTTTGACACCTTGCTACTCATTGTGATCATCACTTCCATTCTCGCCGGTCTCGGTCTGCATGTCCTCTTCCGCTCTTCCGCCCAGAACGAACCGTAAGGTGCTGACCCGCTTCAACCATCTCAACCACCACTTAGATCAATCCCCGCTTCTGAAGATAGTCTGCATCGATGACGGGAGCCGTCTTGGGTTTTGAAAGTTGGCTTCGCTCCTGAAGCAGACGCTCGACATATTTGCCGATCAAGTCGGATTCAAGATTGAGCGCGTCGTTCACTTGCTTAAGCCCCAAGGTCGTCACCTTGGCCGTATGAGGGATGATGGCCACACTGAAGCTGCGATCAGTGACCCCGTTGATCGTTAAACTCACGCCATCCACCGCAATCGACCCCTTGGCTACGCAATACCGTAGGATCGATGACGGAGCCTCGATGGTCAGCACCGTGGTATCTCCCTCCTGTCGTCGACTTTTTACAATTCCAACTCCATCGACGTGGCCCGCCACCAGGTGGCCCCCGATCCGCTCGTTCAAGCGCATCGCCCGCTCCAAATTGACCGGGGTACCGATGACGACTCCTCCCAACGTGGTCACGGCGAGCGTTTCAGACGAGACATCCACGGAAAAGTCTTTTTCTCCGACCGACGCCGCCGTCAAACAGACCCCATTGACACTCACACTATCACCGACTCGCAGATCATCCATCACTCTCGAGGCCAGAATAGTCAGCCTGGCGCCCTTCACTGTCTTCTCAACGGAGACGATAGCGCCCACTTCTTCGACAATGCCCGTAAACATGGCTCAGCGCTCCCTGTGAGGTTGAGGACGTAGCACCACCGCAACCATAAAAGACGGCGGCTTGCGAGGCATTATAACACCGCTCGTCGGTCAGCGATTTCTGGTCACCAGCCAGAACAGAGCCCCGGCCATCAATTGAACGGCGCCGATGATGGCGAACGCCTGTTCGTAGCTCAGACGCGCAACCAGCAGGCCGGCCAGCAGCGGCCCACTCGCATGACCGATATCCATGATCATTCCTTGCATGCCCAGCCCCGCCCCCAGCCGCTTGAACTCGGAACTGTCGGCGACCAAGGCCGACGATGAAGAGGACACGACCGCTTCGCCAAAGCCGAAACCGGCTGAGAGGACGACCAGTATAGGGAACATTGAGATGTGCGGAATCGCAACAAACGTCGCCGCGCAGATGCCCAACCCGAACAGGATCAATGGCCGGCGTCCGACTCGATCCGAGACCCGCCCCATGATCGGCTTAGAAAAAAACGAGGTGAAGGCCTGCACACTGAATAAAAGCCCCACTTCGCCGGGGTTCAAACCCACTGTCACCCCGTACAAGGGCAAAAATGCCATCAAGGCCCCGTTGGCGATCATCTTTGCCGCATCCGTCACGCTCGTCACCAATACCTTCGTGTTTCGCGCGACTGCAGTGAACCCTTTCCACATCTCAGACCATGCTGCCGCCCATCGCTTGTCTTTGACTGACGGAGCCGCGACGTTAAGCGGCAGACTGTAAAACAGCACCATGCCAATGCAACCGAACAAACCGGCCGTCACGAAGGCGACTGGAAAGCCGACATTATGAACCAACAGCCCTCCCATAAATGGTCCCAGCAAGGCTCCCGATTGTGTGCAGGCCGTATAGGTCCCCAATGCCGCTCCTCGCCGTTCGCGGTAGAGCTCGGCAACCGTCGCCAGCGCGCTCGGCGCGAAAATGGCTGTAGCAAACCCATGAACAAACCGGAGGAGAGTCAGGGTATTGATGTCACTGACGAAGGGATAGACAAACGGTGGAAGCCCAAAGGCCACGACCCCAACCCGCAACAGCATCCGCCTACCATAGACGTCCGAGAGAGCGCCAGCCGGCAGTTTGAGCAGAACGCCGGTTAGGGTTGAGACGGAGACCACAAGTCCGATTCGTTCCGGGTCCGCGCCCAGCGATTCCGCAAACAGCGACAAAGCCGGCATCCGCACCATGTTGTAGCTAATAAAGCAAAAGACGCCGACCGTGCAGATTAACACGAAACTGCGGGACGTGGTCATCGCCGCACCACGCCGGCGAGACCGAGCGGTGGAGGCTGGAACACCTTTGCCCGGACAGGAGTCCGTTGGTCAAGAACAGGCCCTAACAGAACCGCCACAGAATCCCTCTCGCGAACCCCTTGCCCCCCTCAGCCCTTGCCAGTTCATGGGTGATCCTCGACCGAGATCGTGAGGTGGACGGGAAATGGTTCCTCCCATGGCCGCAGTCGCGCCTGCTCAAGGAGGGTCCTGAGCGAGGGGGTCACCATCCCTTCAAACGAGACCCGTCCATTGGTCACCACGGTGACGGGTTTGGACAGATCCACCAAACGATCATTCAAAAACAAACTATACCGTCTGACCCGCTCGGTCCGGACTTCAATCCTGTTCGTTCCCGCGACCATGGCATCGAGCTTCGCATATTCACGTCGTCTGATCCGGTCGTCCGTCTTGTCAACCAAGTCGTCGGAAAAGGCCGCAATATGATCCGTCACCTCCAGACGAACCCAGCTGAACGACTGAAGGTGGCTCGCGTCTCGCACCACCGTCAGCCGAGCAGGCAAAGGATTACGGCGTTGGCCGTTCAGCCATGCCACGAGGTCCGGCAGTTCCTCCCGCGGGAAATAATGTCCGCCCGCTAGGGGGTGTTCTCGTTCATGCTCACGATAGACATAGGGATACCCCAATGCCTCCAGTTCACGGACGATGGTTCGACTTAACTCCACCGGCATGACCTGATCTTTGACTCCATGGATGATATAGACCGGCGTATTTCGGAGATTTTCGAGGAACGGTAACAAGACCCGATCCAATCCGCTAGCCATCGGCGCCAGTCCCGCAAACAGGTAGGCATGGTGTAGGCCGATCAACCAGGTCCCAATGCCTCCATTCGACATACCGGTCAGAAAAATGCGGTCAGGATCGATGTGGTACTTTCGACGCAGGTCAGAGACGGTCGCCAGTACCAAGTCCTCGGCCCGCCTCGTAAACCACGCCCCGGAGGGATAGGTCGGACAGGCCAGGATATAGGCATCACCCAATCGGGCCCGCCACCGCTCCAAATACGCCTCGCCGTCAAAGCCAGCTCCATGTAAACAGACGACCAGTCCGATGCTTTTTGCCGGGTCATAGGATGAGGGAACGGCAAGCGCCAAGGAATAGGACCGTCCACGAACAGACACCTGCAGATCGGAAAACGTTCCGGTTTGCCTCACGTCATAAGACCGCCCAGCCCTCATGATACTTTCTATCCGAGCAAGGGACGCCTCCGGATGGTTTAGGAGCTCCTCTAACTTCTGCTCTGCCTCCTCGCTCGTCGGCGCATCGAAATACTGAAAGACCTTAATGGCCAGCTCATCCGGTTCTTTCTCATGAGTGTCCTTGGCCAAACCACCCGTCGGCGGCCACCATAGCACCAACAGAACAGCCAGACTAACCCACAGGCTCCTCATAGATCGCCCTCGATCACCAGATCCTTTCCCACCCAACGGATCATCAGGTGACGTAGTTGATGGGCCGATGCTAATCGTGCGGCCCCTTGCCCCCCAATGAGCCCCTTGGCCTTCTCCCCCCCCAGCAACAACGGCGCCACATAGAGGCGGACCCGTTGGACGAGGCCAGCGTGGAGCATGGCGGCATTCAACTCTCCGCCGCCTTCCAGCAGCACAGAGGTCACTCCCCGCTGTCCCAATTCCCGCATCAGCGACCGTAGCGACACTCGCCCCCCGGTGCTTGGAAGTGTGAGGACTTCAACTCCCCGTTCTTGTAACCGTTGCTTTCGCGCAGGATCGGCTAGGGCAGTGGTGGCGACCAGGGTTTTCGCGGCCTCTTGATGATCAAGAATCTTCGCCCTTTCCGGCACGCGCAAGCGGCTGTCCACAACAAGACGAAGCGGCTGTCTTCCAGCCAAGCGGGCTAACCGCGGGCCGGTTCGCGCGGTCAACGATGGATCATCCCGGAGGACCGTTCCCACGCCAACCAAGATGGCATCCACTTCGCGACGGAGCCGATGGACCTCGCACCGGGCCTGTTGACCGGTAATCCAGTGTGATTCTCCCGCGGCCGTGGCAATTTTTCCATCCAGTGTCATACCGGCCTTCAAGATGACAAACGGATAGCCGGTGGTGACCCAACGGAAGTAGGCTCTGTTCAACTCCTGAGCCTCCCGACGTGCGACGCCGACCGTCACGGCGAGACCAGCCTGCCGAAGCGCCACGACACCTCGCCCCCTCACAGCCGGGTTCGGGTCGGTCGTGGCGATGACCACTCGGCGGACCCCCGAGCTGATCACAGCTGGCACGCAGGGCGGTGTTCGTTTACGAACATGGCAACAGGGTTCAAGCGTAACGTACAGGGTGGCATCGCGAGCATGGGCGCCGGCCCGACGGAGGGCCAGGATTTCAGCATGGGGAAGGCCTGGCCGCCGGTGATATCCTTGACCGACCACCCGACCATCCTTGACGACCAGAGCTCCGACCATCGGATTGGGACTGGTGGTCCCTCGCCCCTTCGCCGCGAGCCGAAGGGCCTGGGTCATGAACTGAAGATCGCCCGTCACCGTTTCTTGCGCGAGGGCTCCTTCCTGGTTGCCTTAGGTCGCGACGCTGCCGCAACCGTTTGCTTGGCGGCTTCTTCAGCCAATGCGGCATGGGCGGCTGCCAGCCGGGCGATGGCCACTCGATAGGGGGAGCAACTGACATAATCCAAGCCGACCTGGTGACAAAATTCTACCGAGCTCGGATCACCGCCATGTTCTCCACAAATACCGAGCTTGAGGGTGGGTCTCGTTTTGCGTCCGCCGGTGATCGCCTGCCGCATCAAGGCCCCAACTCCCTCTCGGTCCAAAACGGCAAAGGGATCCGAATCCATGATCTTCATGGTCCGATAGGCATCGATGAACTTGGCCGCGTCGTCCCGTGAAAATCCAAACGTCGTTTGCGTGAGATCATTCGTACCGAATGAGAAAAACTCGGCTTCTTCGGCAATACGATCGGCGGTCATCGCAGCACGGGGCAACTCGATCATGGTCCCCACCAAATAGGACAGTTTGACGTTATACCGCTTCATGGTCTCCTGAGCCACTTCACGAACCAAGTCCTTCTGCGCCTTCATCTCCGACGCCATGCCGACCAGCGGAATCATGATTTCCGGCACGATTTTCTTGCCTTCCTTGGCCAGCTCACAGGCGGCCTCCATAATCGCCCGGGCTTGCATCCGGGTGATTTCCGGCATGGTAATACCCAGCCGACACCCTCTCAGTCCGAGCATGGGGTTGAATTCGTGCAGTTCTTCAACTCGCGCTAACAGTCGTCGTTTTTCTTCGAGCGCGGCGCCATCCCGCCCTGTCAGCTCCAACCGAGCGATTTCGACCATCAGCTCTTCTCGCTTAGGGAGAAACTCGTGCAGAGGAGGATCCAGCAAGCGAATCGTCACCGGATAGCCCTCCATCTCCCTATAGAGCCCGATGAAGTCCTGCCGCTGGAGAGGCAGCAATTGCTCCAGATACTTTTCCCGTTCTTCCGTAGTACGAGCCAAGATCATCTTCTGCATGATGGGGATCCGGTCTTCGGCAAAAAACATATGCTCCGTCCGGCAGAGACCGATCCCTTCGGCGCCGAATCCTCGAGCAATCTTGGCTTGCTCAGGGATGTCGGCATTGGCTCGCACCCGCAGGCGTCGATACCGATCGGCCCACGACAGAATGGTCGTGAAGAGCCGGTACTTTTCCGACTTGGCCGGATCCAACGTGCCTTGAATGACCTGAATGACTTCGGATTCGACAACGGGAAGATCGCCTTCGTACACATTGCCGTTTGAACCGTTAATGGAAATGTAGTCACCTTCACGAAAGACCTTTCCACCGATTTTGACCACCTGTCCGTCAACCTCGACGGCCTCGCATCCAGCCACGCACACCTTTCCCATTTGACGCGCAACGACAGCGGCATGAGACGTCATGCCCCCCCGAGCCGTCAGGAATCCGGCCGCCGCGTTCATCCCATGGATGTCATCCGGGCTCGTTTCCTGACGCACGAGCACCACCCGTTCACCTGCCGCTTTCATTTCCACAGCGCGATCCGGCGACAGTGCGATGCGACCTGCCGCAGCGCCAGGTCCAGCCGGCAGCCCCTTGCCCAGCGGGTTGGCCTTGGCTTCTTCTTTGGAATCAAAAATGGGGTACAGATACTGGGCCAGTTGGTCCGGCTCGATCCGTCGCACCGCTTCCTGTTTGGTAATCAACCCCTCTTTCACCATGTCCACCGCGATCTTGACCGCCGCAATTCCCGTCCGCTTTCCCACCCTGGTTTGCAGCATGTAGAGCTTGCCCTCTTGGATCGTAAACTCCAGATCGAGCATGTCGCGATAGTGGCGTTCGAGTTTCTTGTAGGTCTGTTCCAATTCCTTGTAAGCCGTCGGCACCTTGTGGGCGAGATCAGCCACCGGCAGGGGCGTTCTAATACCGGCCACGACGTCTTCGCCCTGCGCATTCATCAGACACTCGCCAAACAGGCCTCGCTCCCCGGTCATCGGATTGCGGGTGAAGACCACCCCTGTGCCACTGGTTTCCCCCATATTGCCGAAGACCATCGCCACGACATTCACCGCCGTTCCCCACGAATCGGGAATGTTATACAAGCGGCGATACGTCACGGCCCTCGCTCCAAACCAGGAGGAGAACACAGCATTGATCGCCATCCGCAACTGCTCAAGCGGATCGTCCGGAAAATCCTTCTTCGTCTCCTCCTTGACCAATGCCTTGAAGCTGGCCACCAAATCGCGCAGGTGCCTCGCATCGAGGTGCGTGTCGTGTTCGACCCCGACTTCCTCTTTTTTGTGCTTGAGAATGGCCTCAAAATGCTCGCGTGGCACTCCCATGACGATGCTGCCGAACATCGACACAAACCGCCGGTAACTGTCTTGAGCAAACCGGTCGTTGCGGGTCTTGGCCGCCAGCCCCTCCACCGTTTTGGTCGTCAAGCCGACATTCAACACCGTATCCATCATACCGGGCATGGACGCCCGTGCGCCGGATCGCACGGAGACGAGCAACGGCCGCTCCGGGTCCCCGAATTTCGAGCCCATCGACCGTTCCACCCGTTTGAGGGCCTGCAACGCGGCTTCCCACATACCCGGAGGGAACTTCTTGCCCAACTTGTAATATTCGACACAGGCCTCGGTCGAAATCGTAAACCCCGGGGGGACCGAGATGCCCAAATTCGTCATTTCCGCTAACCCTGCGCCTTTACCACCCAACAGTTCCTTCATGGCGGCAGTGCCTTCGGCCCTGCCATCGCCAAAGTAATAGACGTATTTCTTTGCCACGCGCGCCTCTCCTTTGTGGACAGACATGCACTCCTCAAGGGAACGCATGCGACGTCTCCTGATTGCAACCGGCCTGACCTAGCTCCCTTGCACCACAATCTGCGAAAAATCGGCGAAGGACAGAAACAACTCATCAATGTCCTTGAGCAACGACAATCGATTCTGACGAACGACCTGATCCTCAACATTGACCAGGACCTCGGTAAAAAATCCGTCGATGGCCGGTTTCAGCGCAATCAACGCCTCTAAGGTCCGATCATACTCACCGGCTGGAATCGAGACCTTGGCCAGCTCATATGCCTTCGTCATCATCTGATAGAGCCGGCTTTCGGCATCATGTTGAAACCGAGTCGCATCCACCGCTTCTCTGGTCCACTGCTCTTTTGTCACCAATCGATGCACCCGCTTAAACCCGATGATCAGGGCATTGAATTCCGGCTTGGCAGTCACAGCTTGAAGGGCCTTCATTTTACGAATAAGGTCAACGAGGTCTAGCGACTGATCACCAACCGCCTTTACCACCGCCTCAATGACGTCCTCCCTGAACCCATACACGACTCGGCAATAATGCCGCAGCCGCTCCAGGATAAACTCGATCACCAGCCGAACTCCATGACTCTCCGCGTCCGGCAATCCGGCAATCCCATCCTCGCAGACAAGGTGCCTCGCCTTTGTAACAATGGACGTTAGATCGGCACGTAGATCCGCTTCCACAATGATCCGCACGATCGCCGTGGCTTGCCGTCGGAGGGCAAAGGGATCTTCCGATCCCGTTGGCACGATGCCGACGTGAAAAAACGCTGCGAGGGAATCAAGCCGATCGGCTAGCGCAAGGATGCGGCCAGCCTCGGTGCGCGGGCACTCGCCTTCCATTCCCTTGGGCAGGTACTGTTCGCGGATCGCCATGGCCACCTCGGCTGATTCTCCATCATGAAGGGCGTACACGCTCCCCATGATCCCTTGCAGCTCGGGAAACTCTCCGACGATACCGGTCACCAGATCGGCCTTGGCCAACGAAGCGGCCCGCTCGCAGATCAATCGCAAATCCTCGCTCGTCGAACGGAGACACGCTGCAATAAAACCGGCCAATCGTTTCACCCGCTCTTGCTTCTGCGCCATCGTGCCGAGCTGTTGGTGAAACGTCACCCCGGAGAGTTTGGGAACCCGCTCGCTCAACCGTACCTTTCGATCATCTTCGAAAAAGAACTTGGCGTCGGCCAGTCTCGCTTCCAAAACCCGTTCATTGCCCGCCCGAACGAGGGACATGTCTTCCATGCGTGTGTTCGCCACCGCCATAAAGTGGGGCGCCAGTCGGCCGGTTTCCTTATACCGGAGGGAGAAAAACCCCTGATGTTCCTTCATGGAAGTCATAAGAACTTCTTCCGGCACGTCCAGATAGGCTTCTTTAAACGACCCAAGCAGCGCGGTCGGCAGCTCCGTCGAATAAATGGCCTGTTCGAGCAGCACCTCGTCCTCATGCAGCACCAGGCCGCTTTCGCGACAGATCGCATCGATCTGTTGCCGAATCAGCTCCCGCCGTCGTTCTGGCTCAACGATGACCCCCCCCTGTTCCAACAACGTCGGATACGATGCGGCATGCTTGAGGCGAATCCATCTCCCACCGCCCACCACCCGATGACCCAGAGTCCGATTCGACGCCATCACGCCCGCCATCCGGAAGGGGAGCACGGTGTTCCCATACATCGCCACCAACCAGCGGATCGGGCGAGCGAAACGCACGCCGCTATCGTTCCATTTCATGGTTTTGGGGAATGTCAGACCGCCAATCACCGTGGGAAGCCACTCGATCAACACCGCGGACGCGTGCCGTCCTTCTTCCCGTTTCACGGCGAAGAGATACTCACCTTTTGCCGTGCGGCGCACCTCCAGATCCTTGATCGCAACACCATGAGTCGCAGCAAATCCCAGCGCCGCCTTGGTCGGCTGACCAGCTTGGTCGAACGCCGCACTTTTGGGAGGCCCCATGGTCTCCTTCACGGTGGCAGTCTGCTGAGCGGCAAGTCCTTCAACTATGAGGGACAACCGGCGGGGTGTTCCCATAGTGCGAATGGCTCCGAACATCAGCCGCTGATCCTTGAGCAATCGTTCCATCATTTCTCTGAGAAGCGTCAAGGCCGGCGCGATGAACTGGTACGGCAATTCTTCGACGCCAATTTCGAGCAGCAAATCCGAAACGTGCGGCGCCGATGATCGTGCCCGTTTTCTTGGGAGGTCACCCATCGTCTCTCCATTGCTCCGCTCTAATGAGGGGCTCCATCAGCCCCACCGCCGATAACCGTGTGGCCGTCGGTGGCAGACCAGCTCCTCATCCGCTGCCCCTCAGCAACGGATAGCCCATCGCAGCTCGTTCCTCGATATAACGTTCGGCACACCGTTTGGCCAACGCCCGCACCCGGGCAATGTAGCCAGTGCGCTCCGCGACACTGATAGCGCCGCGGGCATCCAATAGATTGAAGGCGTGTGATGCCTTAATGCAGTAGTCGTACGCCGGCAACGTCAACCGCTTGTCGACCTTCGCAAGCAACCGTTTGCATTCAGCCTCATACGCTTGGAACAGGTGCATCAGCATGGGCACGTCACCTTCCTCGAAGTTGTAGCGTGAGCCTTGGACCTCGGTTTCATGGTGAAGGTCGCGATAGGTGATGGAGTCGGTCCACGCAAGATCGAAAACGCTATTGACGTGCTGCAAGTACATAGCGATCCGCTCGGTCCCATACGTAATTTCACCGGTCACAGGACTGAGCTCAACCCCGCCGATTTCTTGAAAGTAAGTAAACTGCGTGATTTCCATCCCGTCCAAACGAACCTCCCACCCCAGGCCCCAGGCGCCCAACGTCGGCGACTCCCAGTCGTCTTGCATGAACCGAACGTCGTGTCGCTTATAGTCAATTCCCACCCGAGCCAGGCTCCGCAAATACAGGTCTTGAATATTGTCCGGTGCCGGCTTGAGCACCACCTGGAATTGATAGTAGTGCTGAAGACGATTGGGATTGTCACCGTACCGACCGTCCGTCGGACGACGACAGGGTTGTACATAGGCTGATCGCCAGGGTTCAGGCCCCAGCGCGCGCAGAAACGTCGCCGGATGAAATGTGCCAGCCCCCATCTCCATGTCGTAGGGCTGATGGATGACACAACCTTGCTCAGCCCAAAATTGTTGCAGCTTGAAGATCAACTCTTGAAACGTCACGGCAGGCTCGATATCGATGGGGGACGCCCGATCAGGAATTGCTCCGCCGAAATCCCCTCGACTTCAAAAAAACAAGGCGGCAAGCTAACAAGAATGCCGATAGCTGTCAAGCAACTCTCCTCTCTTTGACTACTTCTTCGATCAATGGCTGGCTCCCGCCGCTTATCAGATACTGGTGTGTGATCCCCCTGCCAGCAGGCCGCTGAAGCAAGCTATTTTCTCACTAATCGCTCTTCTCCACTGTGCACTGTGATTGAGCGTTAATGACTGACCGATGTCGTCATCGTGCCAGTTTCTTGAACCCCAAGGGCCTGAGGTTGCGAAAAACTTTCTGCGGAGCAGTATTGATCAAAAGCCATCTTGACAATGAGAAAGACGGTCGCTTATTGTGACGCTTGTTGACAAACTAACTTAATTTTTGGACATACCTTTTGAAACTCAGCAAAAAAAGCGAGTATGGCCTTCGCGCCCTGCTCGAACTCACTCTCGCTTACGAAACATCCTCGTTTGTCCAGCGCCAAGACATTGCTTCTCGCCAGAACATCCCTGTCGAATTTCTCGAACAGGTCCTATTGACTCTGAAACGGGCTGGCCTCCTTGCAAGCCGTAGAGGGATGAACGGAGGCTACCGCCTCATCAAACCGCCGTCCCACGTTACATTGGGACAGGTCATCCGAATTTTGGATGGCCCCTTGGCTCCCATCGGCTGCGTCAGCAGAACGGCGTATCAGAAATGTGACGATTGCCCATATGCGGGACGCCCTTCCTGCCCCGTCCAACAGGCAATGGGCGCGGTGCGTGATGCGATTGCCGGCATTCTAGACCACTATTCGCTCACCGACTTTGCGGCCGGCGCGAGGAACGCCTCATCATGATGATGGACCATATTGTCTTGGCCGCGATCACCTTGATCGCTGCGACGGTCAATGGGGCGATCGGTTATGGATTTTCCTCCATTACTGTCCCTGTAGCGTTATTGTATTACTCCAACCGCGTCTTGAATCCCGCGCTCGTCTTAGTGGAGCTGGTCATCAACGGCTACGTCTTGTTCATCAATCGAGCCAGTGTGCCTCACGTCTGGAGACGCGTAGCCCCTATTCTTGTCGGCCTCGCGGTAGGTGTTTCGATTGGCAGCTACATTCTTTCATTTGTTCATCCCGCCTGGGTTAAGTTCGTCACGTACTTTTTCCTGCTGCCGCTGATCCTATTGCAGGCCGCCGGCATCCGAAAACCCATTCGAGCCGAACGCGCCATCGCTCTTCCCTTCGGCACCGGCATCGGACTGCTGTACTCCGTCACGACCATCTCGGGGCCGCCACTGGCACTTTTGTTCAACAACCAGGGCTATGCCAAGCAAGACTTTCGCGCGGCGCTGGGTGTGATCCGCACGGCCGAATCGGTTTTTACCGCCATTGCCTATCTGTTGATCGGATTCTATAGCGGCGAGAGCCTGGACTTGTTGCCGTACATCATACCAGGCGTGCTCATCGGGATTCCCCTGGGCACCTATCTCATTCAATGGATGGATCCCGAGACCTTCCGACGAATCTCGATGGCATTTGACGCCCTGGTGGTGGGATTCGGCCTCACTCGCGTGTTGGGAGAACTCCACTTGGCCACTCCTATAACAACATACACTATCTTTGGAATCGTCATTGTCTTGAACGGTTATTTGCTGTTGCGGTACTTCATGAGCAGAACTCCCTCGCCACCTTAGACAGCAGAGCGGCCTCTCCTACCCTTCCGACAAATCCTCTGTTCGTTCCCGAACATCATTACACCTTACCAACCATCCACATCCGGAAATGAAATCATGCAATTGAGAGCAATCGACTACTCCTTTTCCACAGGCGAACCTGCGTGGAAAATCTTGAACGACCTGACCTTCACCTGCGGCGTCGAATCACGCAAATCCCTTTGTTAATTCAACGGTTCAAACTCTCCCTGTCGCGGCACTTGGATTGCACCCTTCCGGCTCAGAATTGACGCGGACTGGGCCAGACCGAACGGTCGTTAGGATTCGGAGCGGCTCCCATCGCGAGTGTGGCGCAGTCGGCCAGACCAATTGGGAGGAGGAACAAACTATGAGCAGCAAGCGATTGTTGGGAAAGTTGGAAACGTCATCGGAGCATACGAGATCGATTGGACTCATCCGCCAAGCAATTCAATCCCCATCCGCCCATCCCATTCGTTCCGTCGTTACGGCAATCGTCGCAACCCTTGGTCTCCTCTTCACCGCATGTGGAACCGGCAATGAGCAGGGACTCATGACGTCCTCTCTGTCGGCAGCCGGAGCAGCGGTCACCTTGGAATGGGACCCCGTCTCCGATCCGACCGTCGTCGGCTATTACATTCATTATGGCAAGCAATCACCCAATCAGGTGGGGTCTTGCGCTTATGAGGAATCGCAGTTCGTTTCAACCCCGCAAGGCACCGTTACTGATCTCGACCCCAACTCGACATACTACTTTGCGGTGAGCGCATACAACGGTGTTCACAGCTCTTGCTCGAACGAGGTGCAAGTCACGACATAACGAACGTCAAACGAAGGCTTCAATTCTATATACTGCCTGTATGCTGTCGGTCTCGCGACCAACACCTCTAGCGAAGAGGCCGCGAAGAGGCTGTGGTGACGTTCGTGCAAAACGGAACCGAATCCATCAGGAAGCGGATCGGAAGCGGATCGTAGGATCAACATTGACTACAGCAATTGCTTTGATCAATTGACTCACCCCTCGTGATTTGCTAGCTTCCAACAATGGACCATCCAACCCAGCCCACAAGCCCACAAAAAGATGATAAGGGGCAGTTGGGTGGCTGCTCTCTCCCACTTGGCATCTTGACAGAAGGAGCTTCCATGGCCGGTTCAAATCGATCGTCCGATCTCTTAACTTTTCTTCGAAACACGGCGACTCGCCTTCGCATTGAAAGTGTGCGCGCCACCAGCGAAGCGGGGAGCGGTCACCCATCGAGTTGCTGTTCGGCAGCCGACATTGTCGCTGTGCTGTTTTTTTCAGTGATGCGGTACGATCTTCACAATCCCAAGGCTCCTCAGAACGATCGATTTGTTCTCTCAAAAGGCCATGCGGCGCCGCTTCTCTACGCGGCCTGGGCAGAAGCCGGTCTTTTCCCAACCGACGATCTCTTGAAGCTGCGAACCCTTGAGTCTGATCTGGAAGGCCACCCAACTCCCCGGCTGCCGTTTGTTGACGTCGCAACCGGCTCCTTAGGGCAAGGACTGGCCATGGGTGTCGGACTAGCGCTCAACGCCAAGCGGCTCGAAAAAAACGGGGCTCGGATCTATGTCTTAATGGGAGACGGTGAATCCGTTGAAGGCTCCGTCTGGGAAGCGGTCGAGCTGGCCCGTCACTTTAAGCTGGATAACCTCTGCGCCATTGTGGATGTCAATCGCCTGGGGCAAAGCGACCCAACCATGTTGCAGTACGACATGCAAGCCTATAAAGCTCGTTGGCGCGGCTTTGGATGGAACACGGTCCTTGTCGATGGCCACAACCACAAGGCGTTGCTGACAGCGTTTGAGAAGGCAGCACGGACGAAAAACGTCCCAACGGTGTTGCTCGCTAAAACGATCAAAGGGAAAGGGGTCTCCTTCATGGAAGACCATCCCGGTTGGCATGGCAAACCGATCCCTAAGGGGCCCGAGTCACAACAGGCCATCAACGAATTGACGAGGCTCCTTAAACCAACCGACTTCGTACCAAAGATCAACACTCCTCCTTCATTTGTCTCTAGCCAGAAACCAACGATGCCCATGGCTCCCCCCCCTTATAAACCGGGTGACATGATCGCAACGCGCGAAGCCTTCGGAACAGCACTCGTCGCCCTTGGAGATGCCAATCCTTCGGTGGTCGCGCTCGACGCCGACGTCAAGAACTCCACCTACACCGACAAATTTGCCAAGAAATTTCCGGATCGGTTTTTTGAAAATTTCATCGCCGAGCAAAACATGGTGGGTACCGCCGTAGGTCTCGCGGCCTGTGGCAAGATTCCGTTCGTTTCCACTTTCGCCGCGTTCTTTACACGTGCCTACGATTTTATCCGCATGGCTGCCATCAGCGAATCCAATATCAAGTTGGTCGGCACCCACGTGGGGGTCAGCATCGGTGAAGACGGCCCTTCCCAAATGGGGCTCGAAGATCTCGCAATGATGGCCGCACAGCCAAACATGACAGTCTTGTATCCCGCAGACGGCGCGGCGACCCATCGGCTCGTCGAAGCAGCCGCCCACCACAAGGGTATGGTCTACATCCGTGCCAGCAGACCAAAGACTCCGGTGCTGTATGGACCGGAAGAAACCTTTCACATCGGTGGAAGCAAAGTTCTTCGACAAAGTTCTTCTGACTCGTTAACGATTGTGGCAGCCGGCATCACTCTTTTTGAAGCCCTCAAGGCCCATGATGAACTGCGGACAGGGGGAATCATGGTCCGCGTAATCGATCTGTACAGCATCACCCCCATTGACCGTACCACCCTCCTCGACAGCGCCAGGGCAACACAAAACCGTATTCTCACGGTCGAAGACCATTATGCTCACGGCGGTCTCGGCGATGCCGTGCTGGATGCTGTTTCAACGGAAGGAATCAAGGTGCATAAGCTGGCCGTCCGCCAGATTCCCCATAGTGGCAAGCCTGAGGAATTAATCGATCATTACGGAATCGGCGCGCGGGCGATCGTCGAAGCGGTTCATCATATTGTCAAGTGACCGACGCATCGTCGAGTATCCGCTTTTCTCCCTCTTCGGACAGCCCAGGTAAACAAAGGGAGACGGCGCCGTTCAATATAGCTCGCTCGGCATTGTCGGTATTGAAAGACTGCGCACCTTCCTGTATGGTGCCACTAATCAAGCGGCCTTCTTTGCCAAGGCTGAAAAATCACGCTTGGTGGGGGCATTCTCTTGGTCGCAACCTTGGCCCTTCTGAAACAGAAGGACGGATCATCATGAAGATTGGCCGAACATCGATTTTTGCCATTATCAATGTCGTCGTTTTTATCAGTGGCGACCTCCATGCCGAGCAACAAGTAAACGATCGCATTGCCTTGACCTTATCAGGCTCCGAATGTCCAGCGCAGAGAGAACGGATCGCCCAGCGGTTGTCTCAGATCCCGGGCGTCAAGCGCGTGGACATGGATCTGGTCGAAGGACACGTCCTGATCGACCATGTTCGAGGCCCGTTAACGGTTGACGATTTTAAGGCAATCGTCAATGAGGTCATCCCTCCAGGCAGTCAGTGCCGGGCAGAATTTATCGAGGGGTGCATCTCCGTTGGTCCGATGGTCTCCGCGCCTTCCCAATAACCAAGCCGATTCCACTCGCCACTGGCAAACGCCTCTCATAGGTGTGAAGACGGATTTGGTGCGACGAACACCAGCACCCGCAACCGGTTTTGCGTATGATTTTTCACCCCGTGTTCTTCGCCCGCAGGCGCGATCGTTCCCTGTCCTTCGCCCAGCACCCGCTTGTCCATTCCTACTTGAAATGTTCCCTCTCCTTCCAAAACAAAATAGATCTTGTCTTGCTCCCCGTGGGTATGTCCCTTCTGTTCCTGCCCTGGCTCAAAGCAATAGACATCGCAAAATAACCGCTTGGTTTCGAACACATTGTTCTTTTTCATTTTGTCACTGCTAAACTGCCGGTAGTCAGCCAAGTTGACCACTTGCATGCCGCGACTCCTTTCTTCCGCCTCAATCCTTATTCGTGCCTCGTTTCATTCGTGCCAGGACCATGGTTCTCGAGCTGCCATCATGGAAGACGGTTACGCCTGTCGTTTCCGTGGAGGCCTTCCCTTGTGACTCTCCTTACCCATTCAACATTTCAACATTCCGCCCATTCGCCATTCCGATAGTGGTGGATTTGCTCTCTTGCTGCTCAGCATCCCTCTGCGCATCTACGCAGAACATGGGGGATCGAAATCCAACCTTCCCGTCCGATCAGGCCCTGAATCTCACCGCCGGCTCTCACCCCTGCCCCGTCATGTTTGAGGGTTTCTTCCATGCCGTGCTTGCTCTGCGCACCAGCAAAACAAATTTTTATCCAAACTGTTCTGGCTATTAAACATTTGTGCTATAGTTACCGGCTGTTTGCTGGCCGGTCCTTTCTACACGGCTCAAAGCATTGCGGTCAAACTTCACAGTAATCATGCCACATTGCAGGCAGTTAAGGAGGTGCAGATGATTCGAAAGATGTGTCGGCTGTCAGTCATGATCATGGGAGGCGTACTATTCCTTTCTTCAGCAAACTCGACGTCGGCGGAAGATTTGCCGCCGCTGCCTCCCGTTCCTCCCGAGTACGCGGACAAAAAAATGCCCCCTGGAGGGTGGACCGACCCTAAATTTATCGAAGAGGGGCGAAAAATTTACATGGGGGAATATAAAACCGATGTCAATTGCGCCAGTTGCCACGGCAAGGACGGCAAGCCTGTCAAGAAGGGAGCGCGTGATCTCCGCGATCCCAAAATCGTATGTCGGTATTCGGACGCCTATTGGTTCTGGCGAATCGCTGAAGGTGTTCCCAAAACCAAAATGAAGGGCAACAAGGGTCTGCTGACCGAGGAACAGATTTGGCAGGTGATGGCGTTTGAAAATCAGTTCTCGCACGACGGGAAGCCAGCCGACCGGTCCTGCTACAAACCGTGAGTTTCGGCATTGTTTCGTTCTGTCATCCTATAGGGGGGGAGGGTGGCCTCTCCCCTTTTCTCTTCCTCCTTCAAACTGTCCATGAGCAGAGGTGGTACCGAGTAGCCCCCCGTGGCGTTCCTTTACCGCATCACCTTCCCTCTCATCAATGGTCCGGGGGGTTCGGCCACCGCTAAACTTCAAGCCACAACATTCCGACAAAGGAATGCGTCGTACGAACCGGATCACGCTTTGAGCCAAGGAACTCGTCTCTATGCCCTCCGATTTCTCGACCGCTACAGATTCCCTTGAGGCAATCGAGCGGGCCTTCCTGCGCAAGGTTGAGCATGGTGAGCTTCATCTGCCCCTGTTACCCCAGGTGGCCAGTGAAGTGATGGCCTTGGCGGCCGACCCAAAGGCTGATGCAGCGAAATTGGCGGCCCTTATCCACAAAGACCAGGCCCTGGCCGCCCACGTGCTGCGCATTGTGAATTCCCCCGCCTATATGCCTCGCAGTCCTGTCGTGTCTTTGCAACATGCCATCGCAATGTTGGGCTTGACTCTTTTGTCGGAGATCACCTTTGCCGCATCAATCAAGGCTGGCATCTTTCAGGTGCCCGGTCATGAAGAGCGGGTCAGAACGCTGTGGCAGCATTCCCTCGCCAGCGGCGCATTTGCGAAAGAGATCGCCCGGGCTCGTCGAGTGAACGTGGAAAGCGCCTATCTCTGCGGACTGCTCCATGAGATCGGAAAACCTGTTGTTTTACGAACAGTGGTAGCCATCGCACGAGAGCAAAACCTTCCTCTCGATAAAGCAACGGTGGACATTCTGGTTGAGGGACACCACACACGAATTGGTGGCATCATTGGAGAACAATGGGGGTTGCCCAAACAAGTGGTCGAAACCACGCAATACTACAAGGACTATGACCATGCCCCTTCTTTCAGACAGGAATGTGTTCTTACCTGCGTGGCCGATTGGTTGGCGACTCATCTGTTGTTTCCCGACGAGATACCCGAGGAGACGTTGCGCGACCATCCGGCTTTCGTGGAATTGAATCTTTACCCCAATGATGTCGAGCAGTTGGTTAAGAGCAAAGACAAAGTCCTGGCCATTGTAGAATCGATGAACCTATGAGTCGTTCGTTCACCTTCGATATTATCGTGATCGGAGCCGGGCCTGCTGGCCAAAAGGCTGCGATCCAGGGAGCCAAGGCCGGCAAACGAGTCGCGCTCATCGAGCAAGAGCGCGGTATCGGTGGCAGTTGTGTCTACAGGGGAACCATTCCCAGCAAAACCTTACGCGAGAGCGCCCTTCAGTTGGACCGCCTCCAGCGAACGAGCAAGGCTTTCGACTGTAGTCTCAAACCGGACATGCAAATCGCGACGCTTCTAAGCCGATTGGAGGAAGTCGTCAAGGCACATGACCGGTTCATGAGTTTCCAGCTTCGCCGCAATGGAATCCATCTCTTCCACGGCCGGGCGCGATTTCGCAGCGCCACTGTCATTGAAATGGAGACGGTTGATGGGGGCATGCAGCTCTTCACGGCCCCGATCATCGTGTTAGCCACCGGCTCACGCCCCAGAAACCCGGAAGACATCCCCGTGGATCACGAGCACATCCTGGACAGCGATTCATTACTGTCGATGATCTATCTGCCTAAATCCCTTGCCATCATCGGAGGAGGCGTCATCGGATGCGAATACGCTTCTGTCTTTTCCATTCTGGGCACGGAAGTAACACTCATTGATCGAGCCCCCATGCCCCTTCAGTTCATGGATCCCGAACTCGTCGCGCACTTCCTCGCCGCCTTCGAGTCAAACGGTGGACGATACCTGGGAGGACAGACAATCCATGACGTTCGATGGGATGGAGCTGCCCATGTCGTCACGACACTGGGAAGCGGAGAAACAGTGAGAAGTGAAAAACTGTTGGTGGCACTCGGCCGACAGGCCAACCTCGAAGGCCTCAATCTCGGTGCCGCTGGTCTTACAGCTACTGACAAGGGAACCGTGCCGGTCAATGAATATTGCCAAACAGAAGTCCCACACATTTACGCTGTTGGCGACATGGTCGGCCCCCCCGCCCTTGCATCAAAGGCCATGGAGCAAGGACGCAGAGCGGTGCGGCATGCGCTAGGGCTCCCCGTAGGGGATGCAGCCTCCACCATTCCGGTAGGCATCTATACTATCCCCGAAATGGCCAGCATCGGCCTGGATGAACGAAGCGCCCGCGAACGGTACCGAGCCCCCCTGATCGGACGAGCCCGGTATGAAGAAGTCGCCCGTGCGCAAATCTCCGGCGCAGGTCACGGTCTGCTCAAAATGGTGGCCGACCCCTCGGCGGAGCGACTGTTGGGCGTCCAGGTGGTGGGCGATGGAGCGACGGAATTGGTTCACATCGGACAATTGGCCCTTCAACAGGGCGCAACCATCGAATCCTTTATTGACAACGTCTTTAACTTCCCCACGTATGCTGAGGCCTATCGCATTGCCGCCTTAGATATCCTAGGCCAAGCCTCCAAGGTAAAAACAGTCCCTGAGGCAGCCTAAGGCAACGGTAGCGGGCCGGGTTGGTCGAGCATGTGCGGAGATCACCAGGCGAGAGAGTCTTTCCTCCCTCTTATGGATAGTCGTCGTCACCCACGATTCCCCGTTCGATTTCGTAGCTCGTTTCACTCGGTCAACATTGTCTCTGGAAACGGCGTCTTACAAGACATTTCTCTGTTCGGATGTAAAATTTTTAGTTCAGCCCCGGTGCGGCCAGGCACCAGCCTGGACTTACGCCTGGAAATAGGGGACGACGGACAATCCATCCACGTCCGTCAGGCAGTTGTTCGGTGGATCGGCAACGGCCTGTTTGGACTGGAGTTCCTCGACTTGAGCGAGCCAGATTGGTCCCGGCTTCAACAACTGATCAAAGAACTGGGAAAACAACCATACGAACGACAGGGCGAGGACGCATCCTCGATCGCCCAGATAGGCGGCACGCCCTAACGGATTGAGCCTTCGGTGACTCAACGAGGGCACGGGGCACATGCGAATCACTCGCTGTCAAGCTCAAAGACCTTCGGAAACGAGGTGAGATTCCGGCAGCCATCCTTCGTCACCACCACCATGTCTTCAATTCGGACTGCTCCCAAGCCGGGGTAATACAAACCTGGTTCAACCGTCACAACGTGCCCCTCCTGGAGCAATGAGCCAGTTCGGCTGATCCGTGGCGCCTCGTGGATATCAAGACCGACGCCATGACCAGTCCCGTGAAAATACCCCTGCATGCGACCGTTGACCCTCCCTGTCCGATAACCGGCTTTTTCGAACCGTTCACAAATACCCTGGTGAATCTTTTTGCCATCTGCTCCATCCTTGATCTTAGCAATGGCCTCTTCTTGGGCATCCTTGACCGTTTGATACAATCGCCGCAGGTCTTTACTCGCGGGGCCGCGGATGACGGTCCGTGACATATCCGCAAAGTACCGACTGACGGCTGATCGAGGAAACACATCGAAAATGATGGTGCGCCTCGCCGGCAACGGTCCAGATCCCTCATGATGAGGATCACAGGCCTGCTCGCCCCCTGCCACAATGGTATGTTGGGCGACGCAATCCCGTTCCATCAGCTTTACATTGATCAGCTTCTTCACCCACTCGGACGTGAGCCGTTCTCCATCCAGCCACAGTTCCCCTTGTTTGATGGTCGACCGGCGCAAGGCCGTCATTGCTGCAGCCACGGCCTCTTCCGTTGCCCGCTGAGTTTCCTCGATATACCGAATTTCTTCTGAGGTCTTTAACGCACGACGTTCATAAAAGGGATCCCGCTTGGCCGTCAGCCTGTAGCCCAATTCTTGTAATCGCGCAGCGTGAACAAACGGAAAATTGGCAGGGACAACTAACGTCTCCACATTCCGTTTCTTCAAGAATAGGTGGACAATGTCAACTGGCGTCGGATCCGCCACTCCCTGCCGTTTCGCTCTCCGCTCAAATTCGGAATAGGACAATACCCGATCCACCGTAGCCTGAGACCTGGCACGGTCAAATTCCAGATCGCTCATGATCAGAATGCGCTCACCTTTGACTTCTAGAAAAATAAACGGATCCGGCGCGATAAACCTGGTCGCATAATACAAATTCGAGTCGTATTCGCTGGCGGCAATGAAGAGAACGACGCTGCCCGATTTATCTGATGGGGGAGGGAATGGTTTCATGAATGAGAGGAATCGACGGGCCCCGGCGCACAGCGTCGGCCCGTTTGGGATGCTACCATGGGGGTGATGGTTGGTCAAGAAACGACCGTCCTAAGAATTGGCCTGTTTCGACGCTCGTTCGGACTCCGGGCGCGATTCCTCTTGATCCGGCGCCATCAAATCGAGCGGCATGCTCAAGGAATTGACGAGCACGTCGACCGCCAGTTGGGCCAGACCGGACAAGCCTGACGCAAACGATTTGACCGGGAGGTAGGTAACGTCTGGTCGACGAAGAGGCCCCTTCACCGCAAAGATCGCCGTGGCCACCCCCTTCCGCTCGCCCGCAAAGATCCGTCCGAACAGGGGAATGGTCTGAAGAAATTGAGAATAGGACCCGAAGGGGCTCACCGCCGTGACAAAATCCAGGTGATCGGTCGGTGCATCGTAGCGACCGGCCCCTGTGATTTTCAAAATCGGACTACTGACGATGAGATTGTCCGTTTCCACCAGACCGTTCGTCACCGTGACCGTGGCGGTGATGGTGTTGTAGGGCAGGCCTTCTTTTTCCAAATCCACCTTCCCTTGGAGCACCGCTGGCAGATTCAAGAGACTTAGAATCTTCCAGATAATGCGCTCGTTCGATTTCAAAATGCGCCCATCTTGGAGCAGAATTTCTATCTTTCCATTGAGCGATGGCGCGATCCCGTGTGGATTGCGCCCATGGCCTCTTAAGGAACCACTCACGCGCGCGACACCACTGACGCCATGGGCATCCTCGGGGTCGGTCAATCGGAGCACCGCCTCAACGGGGAACCCGGTGGCGCGAAACGATACCTCCACCTCCGCCGGCGATTTCTGCGGAAGCTGCGCTACGAGCCGGCCCGCGATTTGTCCAATCCGCGAGTCGCTTGAAATCCGATCGATGTCGATCAGACCATCCTGAACGGTGAGGCGGGCCGACAGGGCCCCCAATGCCAGATGCTCATAGCGGCCGTCGGCAACGGTCGCGGACAGCGTCGCCTGCGTTGTGGCCGCAAGGTTTTCAAAAAATTCCCGAAGGGGCGATCGTTCTCCTCTCGGAACCAGTAAGCTGAGATCAAGTCTATTTGATTCGATCTTGCCGGTAATCACCGGCTTTGTACTCCAGTTCTTGACAAGGGCTTCGAGCGCGATGTCACTATCCAGGACTTTAAACGACAGCCGTTTGATCTCGGCGCCGTTGCGTACCAACTTGACACGCGCGTATAGATCCTGTACGCGGCCGCCTCCTCCCATGCCGGATACTGTCGCAAGGCCGTTGGTCAGGGCCACCCACCCCGTTACTCGCCAGGAGCTCCAATCTGTTCCTTTGCCCTTGATATCAAGCGAGATTTCCGCATTGCCTGCCTCAAGGCCACCTTTGGCGATCCATTCCGGCAAGCGCGAGAGAGAGACCGTGCCCGTTGCAATCGACATGTCGGCACTGAATGAATCCCCGATCATCAGACGCCCCCTCGCCGGCACATGAAGCGAGGGGGCGATCAGATCCAGTTGACTCAGGAGGAGGCCACCGGCCTGGGTGATGTCTCCTTCGAATTCAATGGTCGCTGGCGCGCCGACTGGCTTTTCTCCCAACCACGGGACCATCACCTTTGCTTGGTCAAATACCACAACGCCGCGCAGATGCGGGGCTGTCGCAGCGCCAAACAGCTTGGCCCTGGCGACCAACCGCCCCTCCACAGCATCTCCGGGCGACTTGCCGGCAAGGGCATGAACGAGCTCGGCAGCCGGGCCGCTGGCCTCTATCAGCACATCCTGCAAGGCCCCGGATTCTCCCGCCGTCATTGTCCCCTGCACCTCGACGAGTGTCTCCCCCAAATGTCCCCGTACTCTCTCCAGCCGGACTTCGCGGCTGCTCAGCACGAACCGACCGTTAAGCCCCGTCACTCGGTCCGGCAACGACGGATGAGTAAGGCCGACGGCATGAGCGACAATCTCCCCACCCACAAACGATAATCCGTCACCCTGCTCTAGAAATCCGGCTAGGCGAAACGTCTGCTCGACTGATCCTTCGATTTCCCGAGCATCGGCCAGGACGCGGCTGAGGAGCTCCACCCTCACCGTTTGAGTGAACACCTCTATCAATTGCGCTGCGCTCGTTTTCCCCGAAACTTCCACCTCCAACCACGGCCCCGCCTCCAAAAACGAGAGCATTGCCTTGCCATCACTCAGGTGCATGGCCCCATAGGTCCCCCTGACGCTGGTGGCTCTGATACGTCCAGGCTCCACTACCAGATCACAGGCGATGTCTTTCGCCAGGACGCGATCGCGACCGATTAGCCCTTGAGCATCCTGCACATGAAATACTCCAGTGAGTGATAGACGTGCGCCTTCAGCGGCCGCCCCCGTCAACGTCGCGTTGACGACTTGGACGTTTCCTTGGATGTGCCGCTCTGCCAGAACCGCGGGCAGTCCCGGATCAATCCATCCGGCTGGAACAACCTGCATCACCTGAGACAACGACACCATCGAGCTGCTGAAGGTCAACGAAAATGCCGGCTGCCCTGTCAAGAGACCGGAGAGGCTGGCTTTTCCGGTCAACGTCACCTCGTTCACCTTCGCCGACAGGTCGGACAATAACAGGTCGTATCCGACCACCCCGGGCCGTATCTGTACTGTGCTGTGCAACGAGGCCGTTCCCTCTGGAGACGTCGGCATAGGGAAGAATCCCAGAAAATCGGTGAGCGCCTTTACGTCAAGGAGCACAACGTCCAGCTGGCCATCGAATTGAACGGGCGGCAATGGCGATGGGCTATTCTCGTCGTCCAGCGGCGCTCGTTCCTCGGTCAGGCTCACCGTTCCGTTAAGCGACAAGGCCAGGGATCCTGGAGCCTCGGACTGGCCGGTGGCCACACGCAGGTCTGCAATCTCTCGATCAGGATGCAGAAGGAAGGTCGCCTCCACGTGGTCGAAGGTGATGGAGCGGGACCCACCGGTCCCAACTTCATCGATCACCGTCAAAGTTCCATTAGTCAGAATGACCTCTTGAATGGTGAACAATCCTCCTCCAGCCTCCGTTGGCCAGCCTTGAGACTCTCCCGCCCCGGTGGCAGCCAATACATTCCACTGCCCACCGACATTCCGCCTGAGCGTCACAGTGGGCTCTTCGATCTGCAGGCGTTTCCCCACGAGGCGTTGGCGGAGAAGCGGGAACAGCCTCACAACCAGGGTGACTCGCTTCGCCTCTACCAACACCTGATCCGAATGTGGCTCATGGACTCTCAGGTCCGACAATTCGAGGCGGGGGCTGGGGAAAACGAGGAACTTGACGTCCCTCACATCAACCGTTCGCCCAAGCCCAGCTTCCAGTTGTTGCGACACCAGATCTTTGAGAGATTGTCCGCCGGTCAGAAACTTGAAAGATAAAACGAGGACCGCACCGATGAGAATGGCCAGGGCAAGGATGACGACCAGCGTCACTCGACGAGAAACCACGCGCGCCCCGTTGTGAGAACCGTCCGGAGAAAAAGCCCCCACGGCATCTTACCGAAAGGGAAGGGGATAAATCCAGGAATCTACTTGAATCAAGGGGTTTCCACGACGTCGTTCCGCTCTCATGAGCAGGTCTGGGAGGCGACGGCTTTTGCAGGCTCAGCAACGGCTGGTGCCGGGAGAGGAAACAACGGATGGCGTGTGGGATATTCCTCTGACAAGATCACTTGCTTACCAAGCCTGGTACGAGGATTCATCACCAACGGCCCTCTGAGATTGGCAGTGATGCGACGGGGATCATCTGACGGAATCGTCAAAATCACGGCCACGGACAGGGGCTCGCCCCTCTTGCCGTGGATTTCGGCCAACGTTTCATCGGAAACCTCGATGCGATACTCTTCTCCCAGAAATAGATCGGGGTCCAAAATAACAAACGCCAGCCCCCCTTCATCGAGAGACTGGAGCCACTGAAAGGGGGCTTCGGTATCATGATCAAGGATCACGTACCGCCGATGGTCGGGAAACCCCAACAGACCGGACGGAAACGTCAGCACCTGTCCCTCCGTAATCTCAAATGTCCCAAACCGGCTGGACGAACACTTCATGGCTTGCTCCATCGTCCTCGTCTCTCACTCGCCTTTCTTTGCAGGAGGGGCCGAAAGGCTTCCACCGGCACAACGCCGGTTTGCGCCGCCAATTGATTCTCTCGAAGAATCCGTGCGTACACTTCGTCGCGATGAACTTGGACATGGGGCGGGGCCTCGATTCCCAAACGCACCTGCCCATCCCTCATCCCCAGAACGATCACCTTGATATCTGACCCTATGGTCACACCCTCTCCCCGTCGGCGGGTCAGAACCAGCATGGTGACTGCTCCTCAATGATTGTTCCAACGCGAAAATGCCGGAGACGTTCCCGCTCGGGCGTCATTATCGCAAGTATCGAAGAAGCGAATTATCGAACACCTGGGTTAACGTGCGGCCAGCGGCCTCGACCGCATACTGCTGCAACACCAGATCTGAGATAGCCTTTGCCAAGTCAATATCTTCCGTCCGGGACAGCAGTTCCGTGTAGAACCCCTTGACGCTTTCTAACTGATCCGCGCCGACTGCCAGCCGATTGGCCAATGCCCCAACTTCGCCCATCAGGCTGCCGATATGCGAAATCCCGTGGTTCAGCCCCCCCAACGCCCCAGTAATGCCCATCCGATCATTGCCCCGTAAGGCACGCACCAACTGTTTCACAGAGGCAAAGATATCGGTGCCGTTTGCAGTAAATGTGCGGCTTCCCGGCAGGTTTGTTTGAACAGTGTGGCCGGCCCCCACCTCAATTGGCTGGAGGTCGTCGTCACCTTGATATTGCACACCGGTTACGATGGCAAACAGATCTCCAGCTAGCGGCGTACCCGCTCCGTCGGTGATCGTCAACCTGATGCCATTGACAATGATAGGGTGGCCAGACAAGTACGGTTGGTTGGCCGCCACCATTTGGGGCGTCAGGCTGATATCAAACTGATCTCCCGTCTGAGGACCTCCTCCTCCGCTGGTGGCCAGCACGACCCGTAGGCCGTCGAATTCAATTGGCGCACCAGAGACAAACACGTTACCGGACGAAACTGTTGTGCCGGCTGTCACATCAAGCACGGAATACTGAGTAGGCGACGTAAATTGGATCCGGTACTGATGCAACGTCAGCGACATCGGATCGGTCATGCCACTATCCAGCACCCGCACGCCCCCTGTATTGGCCGCACCAGCCGAAACGGTCACGGGAGTGGTGACATTCAACACCTCATAGGTAGAGGCACTCGTAAAGCGGATGACATAATCATCCAGCGTCACGGCATTGGGATCTACCACCGTCCCCTGACCGGCCACCGCCCCACCTGTGTTGCCTGATCCTGGGCTGACGGTCGCCGTCAACGCAAAGGGCACCTCGCCCGTCGTCATACTGCCACCGTCAAATCCCAATGTTGCCCGACTCGAACCGCCAACAACCGCCACCCGTGAAGCCAAGCCGTACGAATCGGAGGCTATCACCAACCGATCCCCCTCGAACGTAACCGTTACGCGCTTGCCCGCACCGGTCAACGTGGCATCGGCGTTAATCCGGCTTTGGAGGCGGCTCGCCAGCTCACTGCCCGTCAGCGACTCGGTTCCTGATGTCAGATCAATGGTGCCGGACAGGACTCCATCAATCTCCACGATCAACGTGTCGTTGCTGCCATTCGTCAGAGAAATTGGCTCGGTAATGGGCAAACCGGTCGCCCTCCCATGGGTGCTGGTACCGGTGAAAATCGGGTGACCGTTCAAATCGGTATTGGCCAGCAGTTGGAGTTGCGCAAATAGCTCTCGAACCTCTGCGGCACCGATAATTCGTTCCGCTAATCCATGCGTATCACTGCGAAACTGAACAGCCAGTTGCTGAAGACGTGACAGGGTCCCCGACACCCCTTGCAACGTCTGATCGGAGAGATCCAGGCGCGTTTTCGCAACGCTGATGTTCCGCAGCCGCTGATCGAGGCTGGCAAGAGATACCCGATGGTGCAACACGCGGTGAAATGCATGGGGGTCATCGGACGGTCGGCGTACCGCCTTGCCGGTAGAGACCTGTTGTTGGAATTCCAACAAGCGGGCGCGAGAACGCTGCAAATTGCTGGCCAGTAGGCCAAAGACGTGCGCTTCCGTGACGCGCATAGGTGCCTCTCAATTACTTGAGGGACAGGATGGTTTGAACCATCTCATCGGACACTCGGATCAGGCGCGACGCCGCCTCGAACCCTCGCTGAAATTTGATCAACGCAACCAACTCCTCGTCCAATGAGACGCCGGACACCTGAGCTCGCATCGCATTGACTTGATCTCGAAGCACTTCGTTGGCATCGAATTCCCGCGTGGTCGCGTTGACAATCACTCCGAAATCCGCCGCAAGCCGCCGATAGGCTTCCTCTAGCGTTGCTGGTCCCAGATGTTCAAAGGGGCGGGATTGCAGTCCGGCCAACGCCAGCATGTTCGCATTGTTGGCCGGCACCCCGTTACGCACGGAGGAGGCGGCAACCAACGCCGGCTCCGTCAACACCACAGCCATGTCCCTCGCCGCGTGATCGTATGAATTGACAAACAGTCCATCGCCGGAGGCGGGAACACCCGTGACCGCCACGCTGATTCCATCAAAATGGAACGTCTGTGGACCACTGTAGGAGCCCGATGCCGCAGTGCTGAGCCCTGAAAGGAGACCGAGCGACGACCGCGCTGTGCCACTGGTCACGTCGACTGACGAAGAGGACTCCGTCGAGTTCGACGTCAACACGAACCGGTTGGTGGTCGTGTCAAACACCACCGTGACCGATTTTCCGGCTGCTTGCAACGTGGTATCGGCATTGATGCGAGTCTGAATCTCCAACGCGAGCGAGGCGCCAGACGTGTAGGGCTGGCCAGGTGACGCGGCGCCGGTAAGCGTAATGGTTCCCGACGCGATCCCGTCCACCGTCACGGTCAACGTATCATTGCTGCCCGTCACAATCGAAAGGGGAGCGTCCACGGAGGGAGCCGTGATGGCTGTGCCCAGATAATTTCCACGAACCGACAAGCCAGTTGTTCGGTCGACGAGCGCATAAGTCGTCGCCGAAGAAAATCGAATTTCATAGTCGTGAAAGGTCAAGAGACTGGGCGCCGTGAGTCCCCCCCCTTGAGCCAAGGCCGTCCCTTGATTTGACGGCGCGGCTTCAGCCGAAACAGCCGGCGTGCTGAACACCTCCAACCCTGTCGTTCCGTCGAGACCGTATCCGTTGCGATGAATCTGGTTCACGGCGTTCGCCACTGTCGCGGCAATGCGATCGAACGCCCGCCGCAAATCGGCGAGGGTCGAATCTCGCACCTCGAGCAGGCTCCGCAACCGCCCATTAGCAATCAGATCGCCGATACTCAACGCCCTGGTGCCACCCATCAAATAGCCAACAGACACATCGCCATCGCCTCCTGGCTCCTCCACGGCGCTCAGTTCCCGCGCAACCTCTCCGTCCACTAGCACCTGGCCCCTCGCGACAAATACGGACATGGCGCCAGTAGAGTGCTCCAGCGTCGTTACATCGATCTTGTCCGCCAATTCGTTAATGGCCTGCTGCCGCTGATCTCGCAAGTCGTTGGCGTTTTGGCCCGTCAGTTCGGCGGTCACAATCTTGCCGTTCAGCTCGGCGATTCTGCGCGACAGGCTATTGATTTCACTGATGGTCTGTCGAATGTGGAAATTGATTGCCTGTCTTTCCCCCGCGAAATCGGAGGAGGCTTGATTGAAGCTGAACGCCAGGTGTTGAGCTTTGCTCAGCCACACCGACCGAGCCGCCAGCTCGCCTGGATTGGTCGCGACATCCTGGGCCGCGCGGAAAAATTCCGTCAACCCGCCCGCCACCCCATGAGTGACACCGTCGCCAAAGACCATCTCCAGGCGGGACAACAGGTCCTTGGCTACTGACAATCGCCCCATATTCTGTCGCGACAACGTCACCTGCCTGTCCACAAATTGATCAACGGAGCGGCGAATCGAGGCAACATACACACCGGTGCCGACCATTCCTGGACGGCCAGTGATCGGCGGACGCTCGGATAAAACAGTCGTCTGCCGCGAATACCCCGGCGTATTGACGTTCGCCACGTTATGGCCCGTGACGGTTAATGCCAATTGCGAGGTGGCCAACGCGCTTTTGGCAATCTCAAAAAGAGAACCGATGCCACCCGTCATGGTTACCCCTGCTGCGATAGAAGACCGTGCGCTGACACGGATGTACGCCGGCCGTCGCTTCCATAGCCGTCTGGTCCCGACGACACCAAGCTTGCGGCCGACAGGGTTTGATCGAGTAACAAGCGAATGGCCTCGACCAAGGAGCCGTTCCTCTTCAATTCCTCGCGAACTGCCTGAGCCGTTCGATGTAACGAGTCGTATCGCACTCGAACGGCCGCCGCCGTTTCATACCCAAGCTGCTCTCCCACAGCGTGCAGAGACGCCGGAGCATCATCCCCTTGCTGGGGTAAAAGGGTTCGCGCCGTTTCGTTCGCCTCTCGGCTCAGCCGTTGGAGGAACTCTAGCAACGTCAGCCGTTTGGCATTCACGGTGTGCAATCGCTCAAGGTCCAAGCTCCGAATCGCCTGTCGCTCCTCGTGAATCGTTTGGAGCAACGTCCGACAAACGGCTTCTTGTTCACTGATCAGTCGCAACAGATTGGCTTCCGCCAGCGTATGAGACGGTGTGTTCATGAAGGCTTCTTGCGGAACGGCCTGGACGGTGGAACCACCCGTCACACGGCCTCTCTGCGTCTTCGTTCCGATTCCAACGGGACGATCAAACGAAATCAGAGTATGGTGTCGGTCAGCACATACTTGATCAACGCATCACCCACCTTCCGCCCACTCACGTCGTACGTGCCGTTCTCAATTTCCTGTCTGATTCGATTGATGCGCTCCAGCCTGGCCGGATCCGGCTGCTCGACCATGGCCAGCATCCGCTGGAGCTCTTTAGCCCGTTCGGAGATCTGAACCTGATCCGTCGCCGGCTCCCGCGGGACAGTCTGGGATTTCCCCCCTAGCCCATCGACGTCCTGCACTCCAAAGAGCAGCCTCGCTAGATGATCGGCTTTCCCGTTTCCCGATATGTGCATATGGATACTCCTTCGCTTCCCGCTCTCTCCTTCCCACGGTCTTCCCTCTGCAGCAGGGCGAGTCCTTTCTTTCTTGCCATTGTTTTATCGGTTATGAGGGGCCAAAACTTGAGCCGCTCCAGCCCTCACCAATCTCTGCTGCTCGGCGTAGGTCTCGAACAGACGAGCCAGGCCAATGCCGCCTGCTTCCGCAGCCCGCCTTCCAATCTCTTCATCGGAGAAGAAATGCAGATAGGCTCCCTCCCTGTCGGCTATGGCTCCCTGGGGGATGGTTTCCCTCATGACCTTGAACAGATAGGAGATAAAATACGCCTCAAACGCTCGGCCTGCCTCCACCAATCGCCGACGCTCTTCCTCTTGAGGATCAATGCCATGACCGGCTTGAGCTTGCCTTGTCAAGCCGACGGTTTGAAACGATCCCCGCTCCAGCCACAGATCGGGCACCATCGTTCGTGACGACAGCAGACCGCTCTCCCTTCCATTCAATCGCTCGATCATCGTGCACCGCCTTTCGCCTCCGTCACATGATCTCCAACTTGGCCTGCAGCGATCCAGCCGATTGCAAGGCCGATAAAATGGCGACCAGGTCCCGCGGAGTCACTCCCACGGCGTTCAGCGCGCGAACTACGTCGCCCAACGTCACTGCCTGGTCCACGACCATCAACCGCGACTCCTGTTCCTTCACCTCGGTCTGGACATCCGGTGTGACGACCGTTTGTCCACCCGTCGAGCCGACCACCGGGGCGGGCGGTTGCGAGACATGTAACGTGTTTTTGACGGAAATCGTCAGGTTCCCATGGGAAATGGCGCAGGTCGCAATCCGAACATGTTCTCCCAACACCACCGTGCCGGTCCGTTCGTTGACGACGACTTTCGCCGCCGCATCGACGGCCACGTCGAGTCCTTCTATTGAAGCAATGTACTCCACCACTCGCCCATGGAATTCCGGAGGAACCGAGGCCCTCACCTGCCCCGCATTGACGGCCACGGCGCTGCCCTTGCCGAAGGCCCCTCCAATCGCCTCCGCCACCCGAGCCGCGGTCGTGAAATCCGGCTGTCGGAGCAACACCGACACCGTTTCCCACGAATCGATATCGACCACCGCCTCCTTCTCGATGATGGCCCCCCCTGGCACAATACCGGTGACCTGATGATTCTTTATCACCGTTGCCCCCCCTGCCCCGCCGGTCCCACCGAGAAACCCGCCGATCGACACTGGTCCCTGCGCTACCGCATACACCTGCTGATTCGCCGCCTTAAGAGGGGTCAGCAACAACGTGCCGCCCTGTAGGCTTTTGGCATTGGCCATCGATGAGACGACCGCATCGAGCGTCATGCCGGGCTTCGCAAACGGCGGCAATTTGGCGGTCACCATCACGGAGGCGATGTTCCTGGTCAACAACTGAATCGGATCAATGACCAGATTGACCCCCATTTTGTTCAACATCGACATCATCGCCTGAATGGTGAACTGCCCACCAATCACCTGATCGCCCGTTCGGTCCAATCCGACCACCAGCCCGTAGCCGATCAACTGATTGTCCCGCACTCCCTCGATAGAGCCGATGTCCTTGATCCGCACGGCGGTGGCCGGAAGCGGCCAGAGCAATGAGCCGATCACCGTCATCCACACGACAACGCGCGACAGCACCGTCCTCGAGCGGCGCAGGCCGCCAGCCGGCCGCGAACAGGTCGCCTGGGTTTGCCTCCGGCGAATCCAAATGCGCGAAAGCCACCCCTTTTCGGCCATCGGTTCAGGTGACAGAGCCATAGGAGGACGGTCCAGGGTTCCTTCGTGTCCGCGCCCCGGCAACAGGGGAGGGTTGCGATCGGCACGCCGCAAGACCCCGCTAATAACCATCATGCGCAGAGATGCGATGGTGATCGAGAGAGGTCGGAGCCGTCCCATCGGCGGCACCTCGTGTTTGGACCTGGACATGGAAGCACCTCTGTTGTTCCCGTCACTCATAGCCTAAAAAGGATAGAGCCAATCCAAAATTCTGACGAACCACCCTGGATGCTGGACATCGTCCAAGACTCCGAGCCCTGAATATTCAATCTTCGCGTCGGCAATGGCCGAGGACAGCACCGTGTTTTTGGTATCAACGTCCACGCGACGCACCACACCTGAAATCGTCATTAACTGTTTCTCGTTGTTGACCGTGACCTCCCGCCGTCCCTCAATGCGAAGGTCGCCATTCGGCAGGACCTCGGTCACGATGGCGGAAATGGTGCCGGTTAACGTCCCCGTCCGGCTGGTTGCGCCTTTCCCTCCAAACTTGCTGTTCGCCGACGCGTCAATGCCGAACCCTCGTCTGGTCTCATCACTGACCCTGAAACCTGGGATTCCCAGATACCCCATTCCGCTGCCAACCAAACTGTTTTGAACGGTCGACTCCCGCTGCGCGGCCGTGTCGGCCGATTTTGAGCCTTTGTGTTTCTCATCGATTCTGACCGTCAGAATGTCACCGACCCTCATGGCGCGCAGATCTTCGTACAGGTAAGCTCGTCCATTTTCCTCCTGCCAGAGGGACCCCAGGGTCTTGGGAGGCGGCAGAGGGGGGACGGTGACTTTGCTGGACGTGTCGGGAGGAGAGGCACAGGCGCCGGATATCAACATCACCCCCACCCACCATCCTCGCAGGTCGCGCCTTGTCATATTTGCTCTTTCCTCAGCCCATGACGGTACCGTCGCCGAGCGGTTGTCTCCAACCCTCAGCTGCTTTGCCGATCGTTCTCTACCGACCTGCACCGACCTGCCGATCTCGCACGCAAGAGCACACGGTCAACCGACACACAACCTAGACCGGCCACTTCCCGTTCAGAACTCCACTTGAACGAGGCCGGGAGCCACCACTTTGGCGCGTAATTCCTTGCCGGAATCCGAATTTGCCACCGTGATTGTTTGGCCGACCTGCCCGCTCGACTTGGTGACTCCGTATGCGTGAACGGCCAAGCCACCACGTCGGGCCTCAATCAAGACCCGCTCGCCTTTTTTGATCACAAGAGGAGCTTTCAAGAAGGCCGCCCGGATCGGGGTATCCATGGGCAGCGGCCGTGCCGCACTCCGTCCGATCACCTGCCCGGCATCAACGAGGTACGCATGGTTGAGCTGAAACACGCGCACCCGCACGGTCTTGAGGTCGGCCTCCTCGATAATCTCATCCGGCTTGACAAATCGATTAAGCGCGATCGCATCGACCATCGCCACGACATCGGCCGCGACATCGATCGTCTTCCACGGCTTGCCATTGACGGTCACCGCCACCTGGAAATGACGACGCCCCATCCGCTCTTCCGGACGCACCGGCACCACCCGCCAATCCGCGGTGCTAGCCGGCAAAGTGATCGGCTCAGCAGGGTCCAAGACCGTCACCTGCACATCCTTGATCACCGATGCCCATTCTTTTTCCAGATACAGCTCTATGGCTTTCCCGATCGCCTCCGGCGTCAAGGTTCGCTTCGCTCCCGCCAGCGTCTCGGCCCAGGCGCGATCGTCTGCGCCCACCACGATTCCGATCAACGCACAGGCCAACAATGCCGACACACGCTTCATAATTCCTCCTTGCCGCTTCTACCGCCGCAGATTGTTGGCGATGGCCATCATTTCGTCCGAAGCTTGAATGGTCTTCGAGTTGATCTCATAGCTCCGTTGAGCGATGATCATGTTGACCATCTCCTCCGCTAAATTGACGTTCGAACTTTCCAGAAATCCTTGTTGAATCGTCCCAAAGCCAGTCGCAAACCCTCCCGTGCCCTGGATCGGAGGACCAGAGGAAAAACTATCGATAAAAAGGTTGTTGCCCATGGCGACCAATCCAGCTGGATTGTCGAAACGGGTCAGTTGGATCTGACCGACTTGCGAGGCTTGCGTCACACCCGGCAACAGAACCGACACCGTACCGTCCTGCCCAATATCGATCTTCAAGGCGCCGGAGGGAATCGTGATCACAGGATTCAGCAGATCCCCGTCCCCCGTAACCAGATTGCCGACGTTGTCGCGCTTGAACGAGCCGTTACGCGTGTACATGATCGTGCCGTCCGGACGGGACACCTGGAAAAAGCCAGGGCCATCGATCGCCAAATCGAGTTCGTTATTGGTCTGGCGCATATTCCCTTGGAGCCATTCCTTGGCCACCGTAGTCGGCCGAACGCCGGCTCCTACCTGAATGCCCACGGGGAAGACGCCCACATTTGAGGCATTGGTGCCAGGCAGACGCTGAATTTGATACAGCAAGTCGGCAAACTCCGCCCGACTCCGTTTAAAAGAGTTCGTGTTGACGTTGGCAAGGTTGTGCGCGATCGTATCGACATTGATCTGTTGGGCGGTCATGCCAGTCGCCGCCGTCCACATGGCTCGAATCATGTCGTCTCTCCTCGTCGTTTCTCCCGTTCACTTCCATTCTTGAGCGGCGATCGCTCGATGACGCCTGTCTCGATCGTACGCATCGTTTGCGTCATCAGAAAACCACCGTCATCAGAAAACCATGGCGTCACGCGACCCGTCCGACTTCTTGGATCGCCGTCTCAGCCATCCTGTCGAGTGTCTGGATCAGTTTTTGCGCCGACTCATACCCCCGCATACCCTGAATGAGTTTGACCATCTCACCGATCACGTTGACGTTGGATTCTTCAACATAGCCGACTTGAATCACCGACTGTTTGGCGGGCCTGCCTTGATCTGAAACAAACAGCCCTCCTTCGGATTTCTGCGGCATCGCGTCGGGTGGAAATTCCACGAGTTTGATCGTCGCGACCGGTTTGTCGTCGACTCGGATCGCCCCTTGGGCATTGATCTCCACCTTTCCGACCGGCAGAGTGATCTCACCGGACGTTCCCATCACTGGATAGCCCAGACCTGTGACCAGCCGTCGTTGGCTATCGAGCGAAAACATGCCGTTGCGGGTATAGCGAATCCCTTGCGGCGTCCGCACTTCAAAGAACGCATCGCCCTGAATTGCCAGGTCCAACGGATTGCCGGTCAAACGAATTCGCCCCGGCTCGAACATCGTCGTCACACGATCCGGAGCCGCAAAGAGCCGCTCCGGCGTCCCCAGCGGCCGGGCAATGGCCCGCTGAATCACACCGGTGCTTCCCATCGAGGGCACAAACCCTTGACGAGGGGGGAACACCGTTTTGAAGGCCTGCTGATCTTGTTTGAAACCGGCTGTGGTCACGTTGGCCATGTTGTTGGCGAAGATCTGCATGCGCCGTTCATGGGCCAACGCGCCAGACAAGGCAGGATAGATCCCACGATTCATAACTGGCTCATTTCCTCCTCACCTCGGCTGTGAGCAACCCCTGTGCCAACCGTCCTCGCCCTGCCCAATCACCACCCTTGTACGGCTCATCAAGCAAAACGATTGATTTTTTAGCAGGAGATCCCTCGGTGCCTTCCCGCGCACGAGGGCAGACCAACGTTGGGGGATCCCCGGCTCCTTCGTTCAGGAGAGCTTTGCCGCATGGCGGGGAAAAATCTTCCCTTCGCTCGTTCTCTCGAACGGAAGCGGCGGCTTGCCGAAGACAGGAGATCATCGCCCCTAGACTCCCTCCCCGCAGCTCCTCGTGTCATCACAAGGAACAGAGTTGCGCTTTCAATCGGAGAATGGCCTTGGCGTGAATCTGACAGACGCGAGACTCGGTCACCTTCATCATGTCGCCGATTTCCTTCATGGTGAGTTCTTCGAAGTAATAGAGGGTCAACACCTGACGTTCTTTGGGGGGCAGATTTTCGATTGCCTTGCCGACGGCCTCCCGCTCCCGCTCGCCGACCAACAGAGCAAGCGGATCAGGATTCTGTGTGTCGGCCAACGCCGCTAATACCTTGTGTCCGTCCACGTCTTGAAGGTTGAGGTCTTCGATGCTGACCATCACCGCTCCCTTCGCCTTGGTCAGGAACTCATCGAGTTCCTCTGGCGACATCTTGAGCTCGGCGGCAACCTCTTCATCGGTCGGCGGCCGACCGAGACGATGCATCAACTCCACATGCGTCCGCTGAAGCAACGTGATCCGTTCGTGTACCGAGCGTGGAATCCAGTCCATCGATCGGATCTCGTCCAGCATGGCTCCTCTGATTCTAAATTCGGCGTAGGTTTTGAACTTGGCCTCGCGTGTCGGATCATATTTTTCCATGGCATCCATAAGACCAATCATGCCGACCGAAATCAGATCTTCCGCGTCCAGATACGCGGGCAGCCGAAAGGACAGCCGGTGCGCCATGGCGTGGACCACATGGGCAAATTCCTTGATAAGTTGCTCTCGCCTCACTTCCTTGGATGGGATGGATCGTTTGGTCTTTGCGGGAACCGCTTTCCCCATGTTCACTTCCTTCCTGGCCTTCCCTGCCGACACCATGGCCCTATGCAAGACGAATCATCTTTTGCCAGAGAAGCTGGACGGAGCTTTTGGGCAGTGTCGGCAGGGGCCATTGCAGGACCTGGCGAGCCAAGCGGGCAAAGGCCTGCGAGGCTGGCGCATCGGGGAATAAGTCCGCCACCGCCTTTTGTCTCATAACGGCCAGCGGGACATAATCATCTTGTGGGACATAACCGATAGGCTCGACGATCGCATGAAGAAAACGATCAACGGCCGCGTCCAGCTTGCGAAACACCTCCGCCGCTTCTCTCGGTCCTTTGGCCAGATTGACCAGAACCTTGAAGCGACGTTCCCGATACCGCTGGGTCAACACCTTGATCAAGGCATAGGCATCGGTCAGCGACGTCGGCTCGGGAGTCACGACAATCACGATCTCGTGGGCCGAAGAGGCAAAGAACGTGACATTGGGCGAGATGCCAGCTCCGGTGTCGATCAAGAGCACGTCCATGCCGGTGGCCAGCTCCTCCAATTGTTCTTGGATCACCACTTGCTGGGAATCCGTCAACGAGGTGAGATGCGGCACTCCCGAGCTGGCGGGCAAAACCTGGATGCCGGCCGGCCCTTGCAGGCAAATCTCTTTTAGCGTACAGACGCCGGACAAGGCATGTTCGATCGTGCGGCATGGCACCAAGCCCAGCAGCACATCTAGATTGCCCAATCCCAAGTCGGCATCCAACACCAACACCCGCCGTCCCATCCGCCCCAGTGCCACCGCCCAGCTGGCGACCACATTGGTTTTTCCCACGCCGCCTTTCCCGCTCGAGACCGCGATGACTCTCGTGTGCGTTTCGGGCGCCCTCCCGATCGTCGGAGTGGCATCGAGACCGCTGACCTGCTTGTGCATGGCGATTCCTCCGTCACGTCATGAAATGGAAGATGGGCCCGACCGACGCTAGTTCTCGACCCGCTTCCGAACCGTTCACCGATCCGTTCAAAGCGGGACAGGGGACGTCGTGTCTGGCGACATATCGTTGCGCGATCAACAATTCAGCCAGGCGAAGGGGTGACGCTGGCTCGATGTCCTCGGGAACCCGCTGGCCGACCCCCCAATAGGACAGAGGAAGACCGGTTTGATGCGCCACCTCGTAGAGGGTTCCAAACGACTCCGTTTCATCGAGCTTGGTGAACAGGAGGTGCAACGAGGGCAGCACTTTGGCGCGATCAACGATGGCACACAGCTCTCTTGCCCGTGCAAAAGCCGGCAGGGCCAGATGCGCGGCCACCTCCCAGCCCTCACTCAGCATCTGATGAAGCTCCACTGCGGCGGTCACGTCATCATGCCGGACCCCCGGCATATCCACCAGCACCAGCCGTGCCTTGCCATAACGACGCAATCCCTCCCGCAGTTGCCTCGGCGACCTTGCCAACGCGAACGGCACGCCGAGCGTCCGTGCATACCGCCGCAACTGTTCCACCGAAACCTCTCGACAGGCGTCAAAGGTTACAACAGCAACGGCAGAGCGTTGCTTCAAACGGCAGCGGGCGGCCAATTTGGCCACGCTCAACGTCTTTCCCACCCCGCTGGGACCGAGGATCAAACACACGGCCCGACCATTCAGTTGACCGAGGGAATCACCCTGGACTGGAATCCGACTGGCGATCTCTTGGCCGAGAGCCCGAACGATAGCGTCCCCATTGTTGGCATCGGCCTCCTCCACCCGCCGCCGCAGATTGGTTCCCAGCGACTCCGCCGACGAAAGATGCATACCTTGCCGAACAAACGAGCCACATAACCGGTCCAGCATCGTCACCGACGACGAAAAAGTCGGCTGCGTGTCTTGCAGCAACGTTTGTCCCAACAGGCGACTGACCTCCCCCAACTCGGTGCGCAGATGCTGCAATCGTTTGCGCCGCCACTCCACACCTGAACCGACCGCCCTTCCCGACCGTGTACCCCTCTTGGCAAGGAGAGTAGCGCCCGGCTCCAAGGCAGATCGAAGCACGGAGCGAAAATCAGGAGCGGCCGTCGACCGGTTGGACGGCACAGCCTCGGTCTGGCGAGGCTCTTCTCTTTGTGACTCATCTCGCGGGGGAGCTGTTGGAGACGCGGCGGGCTCTTCACAGGCGGCCATGACTTCCAGGACGGGGCGATCGAATACCCGCAACGGCCTGCCCCCGTCCCACACTTCCTTGGACGACAGAATGATCGCATCCGGCCCCATCTCCTGTTTGATCTGCCGCAAAGCGTCCTGCATGCTCAGGGCGTGAAACGTCTTGACTTTCATCGGCTACCTCACGACGGCTGCGCGAGCTCGGCGTCGATCCGTACCGTATCGAGCGATTGGAGGCGCACCCGCGCGTCCACTTCATTGAGACCGATGATCGGCACGGCATGGAGCGTGCGATCGGTCAACCGGCGCAGATGCCGGCGCAACATCTGTGAACAGAGCACAACCGGCTGGTGACCTCGTGACGCGACTCGTTCAGCCGCCTGTTTCAACCCGCTCAGCAGCTTATGCGACAGGGCGGGGTCCAGCAGCAACGAGCCACCAGGCGGAAGGTTGCCCGCCTGCTCTGCCAAGGATCGGTCCAAGAGTGGATCCAACGTGATGACCTGAAGTGTTCCGTCCGGCGCCTGATACTGTTTGGTAATCGTTCGGGCCAATGCTTGGCGGGCAAACTCCGTGAGGGCGTCCGGATCCTTGATCGTTGTGGCATGGTCCGAAACAGCCTCGAGAATTGAACGGAGGTCGCGGATGGGAACTCCTTCCCTGAGCAGATTGCTCAAAATCCGGACCACCGTTCCAAGAGGCAACAATGTCGGGATTAACTCCTCTACCAATTTAGGACTGGTTTTCCCGACTTCATCCAGCAGGATCTGGACCTCCTGCCGCCCCAGCAGTTCGTGCGCGTGACGCTTAATGACCTCAGATAAGTGAGTCGTGATCGCCGAGCCGGCATCAACCACCGTCAACCCCGCCAACTGCGCCTGCTCGCGCACGTCTTCGGTGATCCACAACGCCGGAAGGCCGAACGCCGGCTCTTTCGTCGGAATTCCCTGCACCAGCCCCCGTTGGCCCGTCCCAGGATCGATAGCCAATAGATGACCCGGCAACGCCTCGGCCTTCGCCACCTCCACTCCTTTTAACAGCACGACATACTCGTTCGGCCGGAGCTGGAGATTGTCGCGGATATGAATGGGCGGAACGATAAATCCCATCGTCTCGGCAATCTGCCGTCGCAATCCTTTGATTCGATCCAACAGAGCGTTTCCGTTGGTGCCTTCGACGAGGCCGATCAGGCCATACCCCACCTGGAGTTCCATCAGTTCAAGAGGTGCCACGCGCGTCACCCCTTCGTCCGCCTTGGGAACCGCCGGAGCCACCGCAGCCGCCTCGGCGGTTCGCTCCTCCTGACGGAGGCGATACGCCATCCATCCCGCGAGCGTGCCCAATCCTAAAAACGCCAGGTGTGGCAGACCAGGCACCAGCCCCAGCACAAGTAGGATCGAGGCGGCCGTGCCGACAGCCTTGGACGACGTCAGCAACTGTCTGGTGATTTCTCCACTGAGATCGGTCTCGGCAGCGGCGCGCGTGACGACGATGCCGGCAGCCGTAGAAACGATTAAGGCGGGAATTTGGGCAACCAAGCCTTCGCCTACGGTCAACAACGTGTAGGTTTGCGCGGCCAGCGCGGGACTCATACCTTTCTGGAGGATCCCAATGGCCAAGCCGCCGATAATGTTAACCAGGATGATGAGGACGGCGGCGATGGCATCACCCCGCACAAATTTGCTCGCGCCATCCATCGCCCCATAGAAATCGGCTTCCTCGGCAATTTCTCGGCGCCGCCGTCGTGCCTCAGCCTCATTGATCAATCCCGCATTCAGGTCCGCATCGATGCTCATTTGCTTGCCCGGCATCGCATCCAACGTGAATCGAGCTGCAACTTCAGCCACACGACCAGCGCCTTTGGTCACCACCACAAAGTTGATGACGACGAGAATGCAAAACACCACCAACCCCACGGTGTAATTGCCGCCGACCACGAAATTGCCGAATGCCCTGATGACTTCGCCGGCCGCGCCAGCCCCCTCGTTGCCATGCAGCAGGATCAATCTGGTCGAGGCGATGTTGAGCGACAGCCGCAAGAGGGTAACCATCAGCAAAATGGACGGGAAGACCGAAAACTCAATAGGCCGCCGTACCTGGAGGCCAACCAGCAGAATGATGACGGACAGGGTGATGTTGAAGCTGAGTAAGAGGTCCAGCAAGAACCGGGGAAGGGGCAGTAACATGACCATCAAGATGGCCACGACGCCCATGGAAATGATGATGTCGGAATGTTTGACGAACGGCGCGCGCTGAATCGGTTCGACCTTGGTCGACATGGATGGCTCAACTCATGGGTTACAGGCCACCGGCCCCCGCCCCAGCCGTCATTCCCCTGGCGCGATAGACGAACGCAAGGATTTCGGCCACCGCGCGATAGAGGTCCGACGGAATTTCCTTTCCGACATCCACCAGCGTAAAGAGGGTCCGGGCAACAAACTTGTTCTCGACCACCGGCACGCCATGGTGGCGGGCCACTTCGCGAATCCGTTCGGCCACTTCTCCGGCTCCTTTCGCCACCACACAGGGAGCCGCCATACGGGATGCGTCATATTTGAGCGCCACGGCCAGGTGCGTGGGGTTCGTCACCACAACATCGGCGGTCTTCACGGCCGCGATCATCCGTTTCTTCGCAAGCTGCCGCTGGATGGTACGGACCCGGCTCTTGATCAACGGATCTCCCTCCGTCGATTTGAGTTCCTCCTTGACTTCTTCTTTCGTCATGCGCAGGCTGCGTTCCCACTCAAACCGCTGGTAGAGATAATCCAGGCTGGCGAGCACGGCGATGGCGCCACCGACCACCAGCGCCGCCTTGAACAACAGCCAGCCGGTCACATGCAGCGACGAACCGAGGTCCACATCGCTTAATCCCGGCACCAGAGGAACATCCCCCCGCAACACAGCGAATCCGATCCCGGTCACGATCGCGATTTTCAGCAGCCCCTTGAGCAATTCCACCAGGGAGCGGAGCGACAACAGCCGGGACAAGCCCTTGAACGGGTTGATGCGGCCGGGATCCAACTGCAGCGCATCGGGTCTCCAAAGAAACCCTGTTTGGACGACCGTTGCCGCCCCTCCGATCAGCAAAAGCCCTCCAGCAATCGGCAGCGTCACCATCAGCACGTTCCTGCCAGCTTGGATCACCCGTTCGTGCACCTGCTCGACCGTCAAGTCGTTGCGCCAGCCATCCGACAACGAGAGAGTCAACCCTTCCCTGGTCACCTCAATCATCGTCTGGAGGCCGACCGGCAACGTCGCGGCGAGCAACCCAATGCCCCCCAACAGCACGGCGGCAGTGGAGAGATCCCGGCTCAAGGGTACCTGCCCCTTTTGGCGTGCTTCCTCCTTGCGTTTCGGTGTCGCCCGCTCGGTTTTGTTGCCGTAGTCCTCAGCCATAGCCCATCACGCTCAAAAGCCGCTCGATCTCTAATTCCAGCCGCTCGATTTCCCTCCCTAGCAACCCGACGACAAACGGGATCGCCAACGCGAGAATCGCCAATCCGCCCGCGATCGTGACGGGAAAACTGAGCACGAAGACATTGATCTGGGCGACCGTCCGTCCCAAGATCGCCAACAAGACGTTGGTGACGAGGACCGTGGCCAAAACCGGCGCGGCCAGTTTGAGGCCAATGACGAACATTTCGCGGGAGAGGTAGAGAATCTCCTCGCCCAACCCCATGGGGAGCAACGTTCCAAACGCAGGAATTGCCTCGTAGCTTGCCACGATGGTCGAGACAACCAACACATGGGCGTTGAGCGACAGGAACACCAGCAAGGCCAACAGCGTGAAGAACCGACCGATGACCGGCGTTTGATGCGACGTGGCCGGATCCAAGAGCTGGACGACCCCAAATCCCATTTGCATGCCGACAATATCACCCGCCAGCTCGAGAGCCCCGAAAAACAATCGCACCGCTAGGCCGATCGTGAGGCCGATCGCTAGTTCCCCCGCAAGCCCTGCCGCCAGCGCCAGGGGATCAAACGGCACGGCCGGGAGGCGGATCAGCGGCGCCAACACCGCCCCCAACGCCAGAACCAATAACACCTTCACTTTCATGGGAACGGCGTGTCCGCTCAGAATCGGCAGCGCGGCCACCAGGCCGCCGACGCGCACGATCAGCGCCAGAAAGGACTGCCATTCCGGCAACAGGATCTGAATGGTCTGCGCCAACGCCATGGGCCCTAGCGGACATACTGCGGGATATTGGCCAACAAATTGACGGTGAAGGTCGTCAGCACGCTCATCATCCACGGGAAAAAGAAGAGCAACGCCCCAAACAGCACCAAAATTTTGGGGACGAAGGTCAGCGTGGCTTCGTTCAACTGCGTCATTGCCTGAAAGGCGCTCACGACCAATCCAACCACGAGGCTCAAACCGAGAATCGGTGCTGCTATCAGCAACGTGGTCTCCAACGTTTGTCGTCCCAACTCCGCAACCATTTCGGGCGTCATAGATCCTCCCTCGCTTGTTTACGCACGGCCCCGCCTCGCCGCATCACCAGACCGAACAGACCTCTCCTCTCGCCTACCAGCTTCCGTTATTGAAAACTCCGAACCATCGACCCCACAACCAAGTACCAGCCGTCGGCAAGCACGAAGAGCACCAGCTTAAACGGCAGCGAGATTACCACCGGCGGGAGCAGCATCATCCCCATGGACATCAGGACGCTGGCGACCACCATGTCGACGATCAAAAAGGGAATGTAGATCAAAAAACCGATCTGAAACGCGATGCGTAGTTCGCTCAGCATAAATGCCGGAATGATGACATGGGTTGGGAGGTCTTCCACCTTCTCCGGCTTGGGCAAACGGCCAAGATCGATAAACAGTTCAAGATCCCGCTCCCTGACCTGTCGCAACATGAACCCCCGGACAGGCGCCATGCCTCTCGTCCACGCCTCCTCATACGAAATCCTCTCGGCCATGAGGGGCTGGAGGGCATCGGTGTACACGGCCTGTCCCACCGGAGCCATCACGAAAAGAGTCAAAAACAGAGCCAAGGACAGCAACACCTGGTTCGGCGGCACCGCCTGGGTACCGAGAGCCTGACGAAGAAAAGACAGCACGATCACGATCCGGGTGAACGACGTGACCATGATGAACAGCGCCGGCGCCAACGACAGCACTGTGAGCAGAATCAGAATTTGAATGACGGCAGCGGTTTGTTTTGGTGAATCGGAACCGAGGTCGATGCTGATGGTGGGACCAGAGGCCCACGCGTCGGTCATGGGCCAACAGCACAACAGGATCGTGAGCAGCAGCATAGTCCAGACTCCTGCACCCGCCGCCCATGTGGGACAGCCGAAGCGATTACTGTCAGTCATGGAACTCCCGACGGCGAAAAAGGGTGGCGGACAGACACTGTAACCAATCCATCGTCCGCGTCACGGCCGGCGGCTCGGATGACGGCTCTTCCAACGCCAACCACTCGCGTACCTTTTCCGTGTCGCTCACTCGCCCCAGTGGCACCAGGTCCGTCGCAGTGGCACCGACGACAAAATACTCTCCCGCCACAGCCACCACCGCGATGATCTTCCGGGGAGCGATGGATTCGCTGGCCACGACGCGCACCAGCGCACGCCCGCGAGGCGGAAGGCATCTTCTCTCCACCAGCCGCCTCGCGGCGGCCGCCGCAAGCGCCATCAACGCCAACACGACCAGCAGAGCCGACGCCGTGCGAAGGAGGCTGTCCCAGAAATCGATCATGTCCACGCCCCGTCGTTTGTCAGCCGAGTTGTTGAACCCGCTCCGCGGCGCTGATGACCTCCGTCAAGCGGATGCCAAACTTTTCGTTGACCACGACCACTTCGCCCTTGGCCACCAATTTGTTGTTCACCATCACGTCCATCGGTTCCCCAGCCAGTTTGTCCAGCTCGATGACCGACCCTTGCGCCAATTGGAGCAGATCACGGATGGCCATCTTGGTTGAGCCAACGTAGACGGAGACGTTCATAGGAATATCGAGCAGGAACTCAATATTTTTCGGCGTCCCCGCTGGTTCAGCATTCTGAACGGGTGGAAAGGACGCCGGCTGCGGGGTGGCGGTAGCGTTAACGTCTCCTCGGCTGGTTTCCCTTTTCCCTCCCGCTTCGGGCATCGTTTCGGATTCGGCCATGCTGGTGACTCCCGGTGCAAACTGTTAGCTTAAGATCCTCGTAATTCGGCAGGCATGGTTGCCCCGATACACGCCGGGGCTTCCTTGAAATTTCCTGATCCCTTCCACGTAGCAATCCAACGGATCGCCAGGCCGCTGGTCCAACAGAACCACATCACCCGGTGAAAAGTTGAGAACGTCGCGCAACGTCACGGTCGCCGTTCCCAGCCGCACCGAAACGGAGAGAGGACACTCCTCCAGCTTCTCTCGAAAGCGAGCCGTCCATGCACTGTCCTGCTCGACTTGATCCGACACCAGCCCCGAGTACAGTTTTTCCTTGATTGGCTCCAGCATCGAATAGGGATAGACGAGGAAAAAGTCGCGGGCCGCCTCTCCTAGGAGCACCTGAATCGTCACGACCACCACGATTTCGGACGCCGTCACAACCATGGCGAATTGAGGATTGCTTTCCGAGCGAACATATTCCACCTTGACCGGCAACACGGCCTGCCACGATTTCTCAAGGTCCCCCAGCACGTGAGCGAGCAATTTCTTGACGATGCGTAGTTGGATCGGCGTAAAGTCTCGCCCCTCGGGCTTGACGTGTGTTTGCCCCTTGCCGCCGAAAAAATAATCGACGATCAAATACACCAAGAACGCGTCCATGACGAAGAGACCACTGCCCCGTAACGGATGCATGTGAAACACATTGATCGAAGAGGGCAGGGGAACTTTTTTCAAAAACTCGCCGAACTTGATGACCTGGGTCCCGACCACTAACAGATCGACCATTTCTCGCATCATGCTCGTCCATGAGACAGCCTGCCGTCTGACAAATCGATCGCTTACCATTTCCAAGGCAGGCATCCGCCCCCTGACAATCCGTTCTTGATTGACCAGATCATAGGGAGCGACTTTGCCCTGCTCCGGCGTCGATGCCTTGGGTGTCGTGTCCACATCCCCCGACTCCATCCCCTTGAGCAGCGCATCGATTTCCTCCTGCGAGAGAATTTTCTCCATGGTACGGCGCCTACTGCACGACGAACTCGGTGAAATACGCTCCGCGGACTCCCGGTCTCGGTAACAAGCCGTTGACGCGCTGCGTAATCTCCTCGCGCAACTGGAACTTGCCTTGGGCCGTCCTCACACTGTTGGCGTCCTTGCTGGTCAAAAGCACCAAAATGGTATCCCGCACCTGCGCCACACGGCTCTTCAGATCGTTCGCAACCGCGTCGTTGTCCGCTTCCAGCTTGATGACGATCTTGAGGTAGCGAATCTCTGGCGTGTCGGCCAGATTGACGATGAAGGGTTCGAGATCCACCATCACGCCAGGAGTTGACACGCTGCCCAGCTTGCTCGCATCCCCGCCCTTACCATCTTCTACCCCATGCTCGGCCATGCCGCCATTTCCTTTGCCCGTCCCACCCAACAGCTTGATCGCCACCACCGCGCCACCGACCCCCATGATCAACGCCACAACTGCCACGATGATGATGAGCTTAACCGGGAGTGGAGGCGCCGCAGCCGACACTGCCGTTTTTTCTTCCGCCGCCGCCTCGGCCATAACGATCCTCCTCGTTAACTCAGCTCCTTGCCCTGCTTTCGCGTCTCGTAAGAAGTGCAATGCCTATGCCACTATCGAACAGTAATTTCGACTACCGTAGGTCTCTCGTTCTATCAATTGAGGGACTGCGACAGAGGAAGGACAAAAGAACGGCAGAATGTGTCAAAGGGACTCGCAGTGGTGTCAGAAAACTGACGTGCTCCAGCACAGGGTGGAAGCCACCGACGGGGACATGGTTCGAGAAAACGACGGTCGGGGCAGACCGGCTAGTCTGCCCCGAAGCCACCCATCAGCATTCGAGCGCACACTTGAGTGAGCGCTTGAGAGCGTTAGCGTTTGAGATTGACCAGCTCTTGTAAAATTTCATCCGATGTCGTGATCACCCGTGAATTGGCTTGGAACCCACGTTGCGCGGCGATCATCTCGATGAAACTCTCTCCCAAATCGACGTTCGACAGCTCAAGGGAATTGGAGAGCACCCGTCCAAGGCCAGCCCCTTCCGGTACCCCAATCAAGGGCTGACCGGATCTGCCGGACTCAGCAAAGACGTTCTTGCCCATTCGAACCAATCCGATGGGATCAGGGAAACGGGCCAGCGCCACCTGCGCCAAGGTGCGCAATTGACCGTTGGAAAACCGCCCATTGATCACGCCATTGGTATCGACCGAAAACGCCTGCAAGGTGCCGGCCGAAAATCCATCCTGCGTCAACTGCACCAACGCCGAGGGTGAACCGAATTGTGTGGTGCCATCCAAACCAGTCCCACCATCGGTAGTCACGCTGGTACCGAAATCTAGCGTGATCAATTGATCCGGCGTGGCCCCGACAAAGTCGACTTGCAACATACCGGGCGATGTCCCGGCAGTTCCGGCCGCCGTTCCCGTATCGTAGCGAATCACCGGACTCTCCCGGTCGAGCGTTCCATCTGTGTTGAACGTCAACGTTCCTGAGCCAACCCTCACGATGCCCAACGTGGTGTCGATGTTGCTCGTATGATAATTCGCCGTGACCACCTCGTTGATCGAGGCCACCACGTTATAATTCCACGTATTGTCGCCGATCATCGTGAAATAGGTTGTCAACAGATGCGGGTTCCCGAGCGAATCGTACACCGTCATGGAAGTTGAGAAATCCGAGGTGCCAGAGGGATTGGACATCAGAAAATCCGTTCCAGCTGTTTGGGTCCCTGTCGTCATGTTCAAGTTCGCCGCCAAGGTATCGCCTCCGTTGGCCGTGACCGTAACGGTCCCCGTTGCTCCGCTGAAGCCACTGGGTATCCCCGTCATACCGGATGTAAAGGTAAAGACTCCGGTGGGACCGACCGTTGCGGTAAAGCCAGAATAGGCGGCGGCAAGATAGGGATTATTGGGGGTGAGTGCCCGCACAGCATTCTGGATAGCCGTGGCCAGGGCCGCGCCCGTAAGCCCGTTGGCGACCGTGATTGTTCGTACACCATCGCCGTTTAGATTGATATTAAAACTGTTGTTGCCGGCCGCCGTCGTCGTGGTGGAGGGAGCAGATCCCACCAGATTGCCTCTGACACCCGTCGGTATGCTGGCAGAATTTAAGTTGGCCGCAATGAACGCCGTCGTAGTGGCGCGGGGTGGCGCGGTGGTTGAAGGCAAGGAAATATCGCCGAGCGTCCCCGTGATCGTACCGGTGGCATCGGCCAGATACCCTTGCAGCCGAAATCCAACCGGATCGACAACGTAGTTATTTTGATCCAGCCGAAAAATCCCGGCTCGTGAATAGAACCGCCCGCCGTTGACGTCTTCGACGATAAAGAATCCATTGCCGTCAATGGCCAGATCGAGGACGTTCGACGAGGATGCGAGCGACCCTTGCGAAAAATTTCCCTGCACGGAGGTCAACGCCACACCGATCCCCGTTTGGATTGCGCCCGCTCCTCCCGTAATTGACGAACTGATCAAGTCGGCGAACGTGGCCCTGCTTCCCTTAAACCCCACGGTGCTGAGATTGGCGATGTTGTTCCCGATGACGGACAACGCCATCCCGTTGGCGTTAAGACCGCTCACTCCGGTGAACAGCGACGAGAGAATTCCCATACGGACAGACCTCCTTTCTCAAAACCTCGTGGCACCTTAGCGCAGTTCCACAACTTCCGCTGGATCCAGGCTCAACTGCCCGGCAACCAATTTCGGTGAGCCATTTTCCATTCGAATCGCCGAGACCGTGACGTCGGCGCGGCTGCGGGTGACGACAGGATCGCCATGGGCATCCGTGGCATTCACCCGATACCGATAGACTCCCGCTGACATCGGTTCTCCACTCCCTCTTCGACCATCCCATTCAATCACGTTCAGGCCAGCGGGACGGTTGGCAAAGTCCAGCGATCGAACGACTTGCTCCTGCTCATCCAGAATATCGAGACGCACCCTAGTCGCACCCCGTTCTAAGGCAAAACGGATCGTCGCCGGTCCATCCGCCAGCTCGATGAGGGGCTTATCAACGCTAACCTTGCGCCCCACAAGAGGCATCACGGCAAACTGAAGCGACGCCTGTTGCACCTCCACAGTCCGTTGGAGCAGCTGGGCTTGTTTGATACTCTGCTCAAGCTGACTAAACTGCGCCAACTGCGCGACGAATTCGGTGTTGGTGGTAGGATTCAGAGGATCCTGATGCTTGAGCTGCGTCACCAGCAGTTTGAGAAAATCCTCCTGTCCCAATTCCCGAGGCCCAGTGGAGCGAGTCACATCGGTGGCACTCTCCGACGCGGTAATACCAGCAATGGTGGCCATTGTGCGTCATCCTCCTTTAGTGGCGGCATTGCTTTGACGGTCTTCGATTCAGTTATCGTCTCCCTCGCACGAGACGTTACGCCACCACATTTAGCAAACCGGTATACAACCGATCAGGCTTTCTGGACCAATCGGCCTGATCCCGCAGAGGTTCGGACTCCCGCTGCCCCAGTTGCCAAGACCACCCCTGCTCCGGCGAGGCATTCTGCTGAAAAGACCGGTTCGCGCCGTGACGATCAATATCGACGCGAAAGTGGCCCATTTCTAAACCACTGGCTTGCAATGCCGACTGCAATCGATCATGGCCGGTTGCCAAGTAGGCGGCGACCTCTGGACGATCGGACAACATATGAGCATGGACCAGCTCGTTTCTGACGGCGACGCGAACATTAACGTGGCCCAATTCTGGCCCGGAAACCTCGAACGCCACAGCGCGGGGCGAGGCGGCTCCTATGGTTTCTTGAGCGAGGCCGACGGTGGCAACTCGCAAGGGTGATACGCCATCACTAAGGCGCCCCCCCTCCACTGGCGTTGGTTGCGGCGACGCTCCCGTCACAGCTACCATCTCAGGATGCTGAATGAGCCGCACAACCTGTTCCTGCCCACTGGCCGGCGAGATACCAGGGAACCGTGAGTTTTGTAACTCTGTCTGAAAAGTCTCCTCATCCCGTTTCGGTTGCTCCTGTTGCACCATCTGGTTCTCCCATTGAGTGAGAGCCAGGTGGCTGGACGATGGGACGAAGAGATCCGCACTCGGCGCTTCTCCTCCAGGAAACGTCGCATGTGAAGAGACCGCATGGAGCGACATCCCTTGGCCTAAAGAGAACGCGGACCGTCCTTCTTTCGTCGGTGCCTTCGCCGCCCCGCTCAGCTTGCCCGACGAGGGATCATCGTACCCAAGGCCCGACGAGATCTCGATCTCAGCAAGGTCATAAAGAAGAGTCGGCTCTTGTGTTTCGCTCGCAGAGAGGTGGATCGGCTGATCCACCGGCGGCCACCCACCGCCGTCGGCATTTGCCGGGCGACGATCCTGGTTACCCCCTGGAGAAGGACCGGCAATACTCACTTCACTTAACGGGACGGACGGTCCGGTCGGGAAGAGCCTCCCGCCCTTCTCATCTCGTCCCTGTGCCGCCACATCGTGCCTCTCTGACACCGACGGTCCCCTTGCCGCAAGGGAAGAGTCTGGGGTACGAGGTCCAGGAAACGACATCGGTTCGGACGAGGCCGTGGTATTGTGACCAGCCGGTGTTGACTCAGATTCGAGCGAAGACATCCCGACGGTTTCCAGGCCGTTTATCCCCGTCAACCACGCCCATTGTTCCAGAGCCGGCAAATCAGACGCCCCCCCCGGCGAAGGCTCCGGTTGATCCTGAGACAAGAGTCCTCCTCGTTGCTCAGTAATGGCTGATCCCGTGACCGCCGCTTCTGATCCTTTGTTCTCATCACGGCATCCTGCTGGACTACCAGCCGGCTGCGCATTTCCTCCATCGTCGTCTGAAAATCCATCGTCTGAGAATCGGCGATCGTTGACCGCTCGGACCGGCAGTTCATTCTGTTCATCTACCGCGCGTGGTCGTGATCCCTGATGAGGCCTTGATTCCACCCGCTCCACTTTGGAGTCGACGTTGGATGAATTCTGTGCTCGTTCAGCAGCTCGCAGCGTGGAGGGAAAAGCACGCCGTGCAAGGCCCTTGGGGTCTTTGCACTTGAGATCCCCGAAGAATTTCTTGGATTCCGCCGGCCCGCTTGCCGACAACTCGCGAGTTTCCTCCACATCCATCGCAACAGGCACCAGCATGGTCATGATCGATGACATTGCGCACCCATCGTCGCTCTTGATGTCCGTTGACACGCCTACAAGCCCTATGCCAGTCGGCTGATCGCGGAACCATCGGAAATATAAGAGAGCTTCAACCAACGATGCGAGAACGGGAAGGAGAACTTGATCGGTCAGCCGGCAAATCCTGCTCTCCGCTGGGCAGGAACGACTCGGCAGGATCAGGGCGTGTGCGCCAGCAACTGCTCGGTAAGTTTGGCCGCGCGCTCCGGTTTGACTTGCGCGAGGATTGCGCCGGCTGTTTTGGTCTTGACAAGGCGAAGGATCTCGATCGCGGTTCGCTCTGGCATCCGTTCGAGACGAGCGGCGGCATCCTCGGGCGGCATGGTTTCATACATCTTGGCGAGCTGAGCTCGTTGTTCCTGTGCCAGCCGCTCCTTCTCTTGCAACGCCTTTGCCTGCGCAGCTTTCTGGACGGCTGTCTGCTGGGCCTCCTTGGCCAAGGCAGTCTCAATTCGTTTGGCTATCGCCTCGTTTTGAACCAACAACTTGTCAAGTTCGGTCCGCAGGGCCAGCAGCCGCTCCTCTTGCTGTTTCACTGTTTCTTCACGACGATCCAATGAGCGTTTTCGCTGATCCAAGAGGGCCAGGACTTCTTCCGGCACATCCAGCGCCGGCCCCTGAACCATATTTCTCGGTCCAGCGGACGGTTGGGCCGGTGGTTCCGCCGGTGGAGCTCCAGTAGCTCCCAGGCCACCCTGCTGAGCTGGAGGCACAGACGTCGGCTGTTGCGGAGGCATTACCTCTGGTCTTGTCTTGGCATTCGGGGAGGCATGTCCAAACTGCGTTGCCCCCCACAAGAATAAGGCGCAAGCGAGCAAGACACCTGCCGCCATCCAGAACCAGGACATCGGTGGGACAGCAACCGCTCTCATCCCCTTACGCCCACCTGCCCTCCGCGCTCCAACCCCACCTCGAACCATCTGATTCCCAGTTCCCCGATTGCCGGCCCGAGCAAGCAGACCCGGTTTCATCACGATCTCTTGTTTAAAAACAGCCGTCTGGAAGCCATATCATCAGCAGTTCGTTGCTCCTGCTTCCTCTTGAGCGCCTCGCGCTCCGCCTGCCGCCGATCCGCTAGTCGATCAAGCACTTTCCCCTCCTGCAGGGCCTCGATCAGGCGAGCCCGCGTCCTACCCCACACGTCGGTCAGCCGCCGCACCGCTTCTTGAACCTGCTTTAACAACAGCCACTGCGAAGTAAGCCGCTCGTCCCATTCCAACCACGTGGGCGCCGTCACCCCCTGCACGGCCTGACGCTGAGCAAAAGAGGCGTCGGTCCGCAATCGCTCTTCCAACATCCCGCACCGTTGCTCCAAGCTCATCAATTCACGGCTGACGCTTGCCAACTCCATCATGAGGGTCTCCCGCTCCTGCGCCCGAAACTTACGCAATGCCTCCAGGCTCATGAGACACGCTTGGCCAACTGAATCAATTGGTCAACCGCCGCCGGCAAGGGCGCCGGCTGGTCAATGTCTTGCCGCAAATAGGCATTGATGACGTCCTGCGCACGCACCGCTTGGTCTAGGGCCTTGTTCGCCCCCTCCTTGTAGGCCCCCACGAGGATGAGATCTTCAGACTGTCGATAGCGGGCCACCAATTCCAACAGGAGCCCGGCTGCTTCCCGGTGCTCCTTGGCGACGATGTCGCGCATGACACGGCTGGTGCTGTGGAGAAGATCGATCGCCGGAAAGTGATTGCGTGCGGCGAGGGCGCGCGAAAGCACGATGTGGCCGTCAAGGATGGATCGAGCGGCGTCGGCCACCGGATCGCTTAAATCGTCTCCCTCGACCAGCACCGTGTAGAGACCAGTAATGGCCCCCGGCCCGGGACCAGTCCCGACTCGCTCTAACAATTTTGGCAGGAGAGTGAACACGGAGGGAGGGTACCCCTTGGTCGCTGGTGGCTCGCCGATTGCCAGACCGACCTCCCGTTGGCTGTACGCCAGCCGAGTGAGGGAATCCATCATCAACAACACCTGCAGACCCTCGTCGCGGAAATATTCCGCAATGGCTGTTGCGACTAACGCTGCCCGTAATCGAACCAACGGCGCCTGATCGGACGTCGCCACGACGACGACCGACCGTTGAAGAGCCTCCTCTCCCAAATCCCGCTCCAGGAACTCCTTGACCTCCCGTCCCCGCTCGCCGATCAGCGCGATGACATTCACATCGGCCTTGGTATAACGGCTGATCATGCCGAGGAGGACGCTTTTCCCAACACCGGCGCCGGAAAAAATGCCCATCTTCTGTCCCCTTCCACAGGTGAGGAATCCATTGATGGCTCGCACGCCGAGATCAAGTGGCTCCTGGATGCGGGCACGTCGGAGAGGGCTGGGAGGATCGGCATGGAGGGGGTAGCGCTTCGATGCGCGGATATCCCCCCGTTCGTCAATGGGACGGCCCAGTCCATCCACAATCCGGCCCAACAAACCGGGTCCCACCGGCACGGTGGGAACACGGCCCGTCATGGTGATGAGGCTGCCGGGTCCCACCCCTCGCATTTCACCTAAGGGCATGAGTAACATCCGATCGTCCCGAAACCCCACCACTTCGGCCACGATCGGTTGCTCGCCGTGCTCTGGACGGATCTCGCACAGCTCGCCGACCGTTGTCGCCGGACCATAGCCTTCGATCACGAGCCCCACAGCCTGGACGACCCGCCCCGCCACGGAGATGGGATCAAGACGATCAAGCACGGTGTACGGATTCATAGGATCGCCCTGTTTTTCAACGCACTTCCTAACCGCAGCAATTGAGCGTCCAGCGACGCATCGATGACAAACTTGGCTGTTCGGATAAGACAACTCCCCCGCGGCAACGAAGCCACCGGTTCAATCTTGATGGTCAGCGCAAGATCCCGGTTGGCCGTCAGCTCAGCCTGTGCGACCGCGAGCGTCGGCGCATCGTCAGGGTGCACATGGATCACCACCGTCCCCGACTCTGGCACCGCCGCCAAGGCTGATTTCGCCTGTGCGATGATGTGCTCCTTACAGGTCTCTGCCGATTCGCGCAGAATCTTTGTCGCAATGTGGAAAGCCAGCGCCACGACCTCGTCTTCAAATGAAACTCGCAACGCAGCCTGCGCCTCGCTAAACTTGCGGACAGCATCCGCCAGCACTGCATGTTCGCGGCGACATCGCTCGGAGGCTCGGCGTTCTCCTTCTTCGAGTCCCCGCTCGTATTCCGTCGGTCCCTCCTCGGCCGGGGGAATGTCTTCCTGATCAAACGCTTGCAAGGGCAGGCTGGAAAGGCGGATCGCTCCGGACCTGATGGCGGTCTGCTTGACCACCGGCTCTTCGGCGCGCAATCGTCGGCGCTCGAGCAGTCGTCGCGCGGTGGCCAGCACCGCCTCTCGCTCTAGCGGCTTCATCAAAAAGTCCGCGGCTCCGGCCTTCATGGCGCGAACTGCCAGATCAACGGTTGCCCAACCGGTCATCACGACACCGCTGATTCGATAGTCGATCGCTACCGCCTCTTCCAATACCGCCAGACCGTCGCGTCCTGGTAAGGAAACATCTACCATCAGGAGATCCGGGGAAGATTCCCTCACCATCGCCAGAGCTTCCTCGGCCGTGGCGGCAACCCGCATCGCCGTCCCCTCCGGACGAAACCACTCAAGAAACAACCGTCGAATTGCTTCCTCATCGTCGACGACAAGAACGGACCCGGAAAGTGTCGTTCGCCTCGCCGGCAAGCCCCTCTGCTCATACGGGGTCGCTCCCGCTGTGCGTCCCCCTCCCTTCACCTACACCAACTCCTCTCCTGCACCAGCAATCACGATGCGTCCTTCTTCTTCCAACTTCCGACAGACTTTGAGGATATTCTGCTGCGCTTTCTCGACGTCCGACACTCGAACCGGCCCTTTTGATTCCATGTCGTCCTTGAGCATCTCGGCTGCACGGCTGGACATGTTTTTGAAAAATTTTTCCCGCACATCCGGGCTGGCACCCCGCAGCGCCAGCGGAAGATCCTCTTTGCTCACCTCCTTGAGCAATTCCTGAATCCCACGATCATCCACCTTGACCAAATCATCAAAGACGAACATGAGGGCCCTGATGGTTTCAGCCAGCGACTGGTTCCGCTCGGCAATCTTACTCATGATGCCACTTTCGGTCGCCTTGTCCATACGGGCAAGAATGTCCGCCACGACTTCCGCGCCACCGATGCTCTGCGCCCCCATTCCCTGACTCGTCAACAAGGTTTCCTGCAACGTGTCGCTCAATTCCTGGAGAATTTCCGGCTGCACATCTTCCATCGTTGCAAGCCGCAAGGCGACGTCGTCCCGGAGGGGTGCTGGCAGCGCCGCCAGCACCTGACTCGCTTGATCACTTTCCAGGTGAGCCACAATGACGGCCACGGTTTGTGGATGTTCGGCCTTCAACATATGGACGAGGGTTTTGGTATCGACCCACCGCAGTCCCTCCAGTCCCGGATACTGTTTTTTCGTCATCGCCTCGATAATGCGGGCCGCCTTTTCGGGACCCAATGCCTTGACGAGGATGTTTTTGATGAGCTCCGCCCCCTGAAACTGCACTGCTCCCCTGGCGCTCATGGCCTTGAAATCGGCGATGACTTGATCCTCCTCCTCTTTGGAAATGTGCGCCGCCTGTTGCATAAAACTACCCAGCTTCTTGATTTCTTTGGGATCGAGCTGCTTCATGACCTGTGCTGCGGCATCCTCGCCAATCGCGCGAAGGAGAATGACTGTCTTTTGTTCTCCTGTCAGATTGCGTGCCATCTCGACTCCCCATTCCCATTCGTTTCCCCTATCCGTTGACTGACGAACCCTTCAGCCACTGTTTGACGATGACGGCCGTCGCGTCCGGATTCTTTCTGGCCATTTCGATGATTTGTGCACGATCAGGAAGTTCTACGAGCTTGGGCGACTCCCCGTCGGAGGAAGGCTGCGGTAACGGGGACATGGCCATGCCAGCTTCTTGCTCCTTGCTCCCCGTACCCAACAGGCCAAGCAATGGACGGACGACAAAAAAGAGGATCAGGACAAAGAACAAGACACCGACACCGTAACGCAGGTAGGGCAGCCACCACCGTGAAGCGCTCTCGGCCATGTCGGCGCCAGCCGCCAACTCATCCGTCCCCAGGTCAAACTGCACATTGGTCACTTGCACCCGGTCGCCGCGCTCCTCGGAGAACCCCATCGCCTTTTTGACGATTTCTTCGATCCGCTTGAGCTCTTCCTCCGACCTCGGCACATATCGTTTCCCCACCGCCGGTTCGGTACCCGCCGTTTCTCCCTCCGCCGCCTTCGGCGTTTCGTAGGTGCCGTCCACCAACACCGCCACCGACAACTGCCTCACGACGCCGACCGGCTCGACAATCTTGGAGACCACTCGGCTGATCTCGTAGTTGATGGTTTCGTTCTTCGTCTGGCTGCTACTGGAGCTGGTTTCAACCGGTTCCCGATCGGCTCCCGGCGGGACGTTCGACTGTACTCCCGGCACACCGCCCACGAGGCCGTTGGTGCCGCTTGTTTTTTCTTGTCCCCGCTGTTCGCTCCGCACCACCTGACCGTTTGGATCAAACCGTTCCTCGGTCGTTTCGATCTTGCGAAAATCGATGAGGCTCGACACCCGCACCACGGCCTTATTGTGCCCAACAATCCGCTCCAACATGGTTTGAATGCGGGTTTCGATGTCCTTTTCAACCGCGCGTTGATAGTCGAGCTGCGCGCTCGTCAATCCGAGCGTTTCATCTGCCGTCGAACCGGACAGCAGATTCCCATGACCATCAACGACGGTGACATCCTTGGCCTGCAGCCCTTCGACACTGCTGGAGACCAAATGAACGACCCCTTGCACCTGCGCCTTGCTCAAGGTGAAGCCGTTGCGGAGAGAGAGCACCACCGACGCACGGGGCCGCTCCTGCTCATTGGCGAAGAGCCGCCTCTCGGGAATGGCGAGATGAACACGGGCCCGCTCCACTTCCGGCATTTGGGCGATGGTCCGAGCCAGTTCACCTTGCAAGGCCCGCCGGTAATTGAGTTTTTGAACGAATTCCGACATGCCGATCGAAGTCCGATCAAAGATCTCAAACCCCACCCCTCCACCGTGGGGTAGCCCCTGCGCAGCCAATTGCAGACGGAGCTCATGGACCTGCGTGCTAGGAACCAAGATGGTGGTCCCTCCGCCCGAAAGTTCATAGGGCACCTTGGTTTCTTTGAGTTTGTCGACGATCGCCGCCGCATCCTCACCGGTCAGGTTGGTGAACAGCACCTGCATCTCCGGCTGTTGAGTCCAGAGAGCGACGGCCACAAGAAGCGCCACGGACGCGGCTAGTGCGGCCAGCACGATCATGCGCTGGTTGATCGAAAGCTTGGATAACATTCGTGCCGCCTGCCCCCTCTACGCCAGCCGCTTCACACCTGCATCCGTTGAATTTCCTCGTAGGCTGCAATCAGTTTGTTTCGAATCTGCATCATCAACTGAAACGAGACGTCGGCCTGCTGCAGCGCGACCATAGCACGGTGAATGTCCTCCGACTCGCCGGTCATGAGCGCATCGACGGCGCGGCCCGCTTGAAGTTGAGCGTCATTGACTTGCCCAATGGCCTGCTTCAATGACTCCATGAACCCCGCTGACTCTCCTATCCCCCCCGCCGCCTCGATCGCCGCGCCTCCAGACGGAGAACCGATGGAGCTTGTGATGCCGCCAATTTCTTTCATTGCTACCTCCCGATCTCCAAGGCCTTGTTCCACATCGCTCGCGTCGCATTAATCGCCTGGACATTGGCCTCATAGGCCCGCGACGCTCCGATCATGTTGACCATTTCTTCGAGAACGTTGACGTTGGGGAGGCGGACAAATCCCTTTTCATCGGCGTCTGGATGGTGGGGATCGTACACTTGATGGCCCGGTGTCTTGTCCTCCACGATGCGCGCGACCGCCACACCGTCCAGCGCATGGCGCCCCTGTCCAACGGCAATCCGCCGGAACAGCCGATCAAACGAACCGGTCATGGGCACGGACCGAAACACCACGTCCCGCCGTTTGTACGGCCCCCCTCCCGGCGTGTGTGTGGATTGGGCGTTGGCTAAATTGCTTGCGATGATGTTGAGACGGCGCCGTTGGGCATCCATGCCGGATACCGACACGGCCAGGCTATCCATCAATTCCATCGACAACCTCCCTTTGTTGCCCAGCAATGAAGAACCATGCTCCAACCACCAGCCTCAATGGACACTTCTTCTCTGCTTCCTCTCTCCTCGTGTCTAGCGACCTTCTCGAATGGCATTGAGCAACCCTTGAAACTTTTTGGCAAGGATCGTCGCCGCCGCGTTGTATTGCATGACGTTGTCGGACAGTTTGGCCATTTCGAGCTCTAAATTGACCGAGTTTCCGTCCAACGGCAGGTCGCCAGCCGGCACCTGGCTGAGCTTTCCACTCACCGCCTCGAATCCTCTCGCACCCGCAAGACCAAAGTGACGGCCATGGGTAGCCGTCAGCACCACCGGGGGCCGACCTCGATACGCCGATCGCAGGTGACCGAGAAAATTGAGCTCGGTTGCGCGGTAGCCGGGCGTCTCCTCATTAGCTACGTTGGAGGCAATCACTCGCTGCCGCGCGCTGCGAAGGTCCAAGGTCCGTTCAAGCAACTGCATCGTCCGGTCAAAGATCGTCATCGGCCCCTCCCTTGCTTTGGTTCGCCTTGCGCTCCATTCCCCGACCCGTGAGCGTGTCTCCCCTCCCGCACGAGATTGTCCTCTGCTCCTGACAACGGCTGGCTTTGCTCGTTAATGCAACCTCAATGCCGCCTTCCTCACTCCGTCTCCGACGTGTGGTGGCTTTCTCGCACCAACGATCATTCTGCCGACGGGATCGCTCTTTTCAAATCTTTCCCGCCCTTGGCACATATCGCACCGGCACATTGTTCCTCTCGGCAACTTTTGCCCCCTATGAAGAAGGAAGCTGTGCGGCCCAACCGCCATCTCTGTACTCGCGCAGCTTGTTCCGCAACGTCCGAATGCTGATGCCCAGTTCCTTGGCGGCTTTGGTTCGGTTGTTGTTCGTCCGAGCCAGTGTTTTAAAGATCAGCTCCCGCTCCATTTCCCAGAGCGATCCATTGATCGACGGCTGAGACGGCTGATTCCGCTCGGTCAGCGGAGCCGTGGCATCTCGCACCTCAACCAAACAATGTTCGGGCAGAATCGGACCCTCCCCGGCCAGCAATACCGCCCGCTCGATCACGTTCTCCAATTCGCGCACGTTGCCTTTCCACGGCAGACGCTGCAAATAGGCCACGGTGCTGTCAGGAATCGGGGGCTGAGCCATTCCGTTTCTGGCCGCCGCCTTGGCCGCGAAATGTCGCGCCAACATCGGAACATCGCCAAGCCGCTCGCGGAGCGGTGGAATGGTGATGGGAAACACGTTCAGTCGGTAGTATAAATCTTCGCGAAACCGGTTCTGTTCGACTTCCCGATGAAG
>JANDJC010000068.1 GCA_024331045.1 Nitrospira sp. | reverse complement strand
ATGCCGCATGGCGCTTGACCCTCTGTTCCTTCCTGACAGGTGACCATGTTGACACCGCATTCTACTCTTTCGGGGCCGGCAGAGATCCGCCCCGCCACAAGGCAGAGAGCACCGGCATCACCAGCAATGTCAGCACGGTCGAGCTTATCATGCCGCCGATCATCGGCGCGGCGAGGCGTTGCATCATGTCGGCGCCGGGGCCGGTGGTCCCCATGAGAGGGAGCACGCCACCCATGATGGCGACGACGGTCATCATCTTGGGTCGCACGCGTTGCACCGCCCCCTCCATGATGGTCTCGCGCAGAGCCTGCGCCGTGGCCAGGCGCCCTTCGCCCATACGCCGCTCAGCGGCTTCATCGAGATAGACCAGCATCACCACGCCCGTCTCCGCCGCCACGCCGGCCAGCGCAATGATCCCCACCCACACCGCCACGCTGAAGGGAGCTTCACCGCTGACTGACTGATTGCTACACCTCCTCAACAGAGCCACGCAGATCGCCCACGGCGGCACCGACATGCTCGATCCCATGGCAGCCATGGTCTTGGGCCGCCATAGCCTTAGCCATCGAGAGCGCACTCGTTCGTCATGAACGAGAGTGAACGCCTCATCAGACCAATCGGATCACCTCTCCTGTTCTGGCATTCAGTTTGCCTTACCCTGGCGTAGGCGGAGCCACGCAAGAACCTGGGGCACACGTGCAGTTCCAGGCCCAGGATCGCACCCGACGTGAGCAAGGCACAACAAGGCACAAGGAGCGAAAGTGCGAACGGACCCGATTCAGATCAAGCCAGGCGAGGCGGGACGGCTTATCTATGATCTGGAGCGGGGATTAGGCCGTGTCGTCCTGCCGAATGCATTGGATCGGAAGTATCCCCAGGCGAGCCGAGAGGAGGGCTGGCAGTGGGTCTTCCCAGCCTCGAAGTATTACACCCATCCGGTGACGCGTGAGCCATACAGACATCCCCTGCATGAATCCGTCCTGCAGAAGGCCGTCAAAGAAGCCGCCCGCAAGGCTGGGCTCGCCAAGCCGGCCAGTTGCCACACGTTTCGCCATTCCTTGGCGACTCACCTCCTGAAGGATGGCTACGACATCCGCACAGGCCAAGAGCTCCTTGGGCATAAGGACGTGAGGACCACCATGATCGACACGCATGTCCTGAATCGAGAGGGACGTGGGGTCTGCAGCCCCGCAGATCGGCTGGGACCTCGGGCGAGTGACCGGGATATACTGCGGGCTGATAGCCGGATAGTCTGCGCAATTCGCAGTCTATCTCGGTGGGCGAAGCAGGACGAAATCTTGAATACGTGTTGGATTTGCCAGTAGACTTGCCTCCCAGTGGAGCGCTGAGGCTACCGTACTATGCTGCAGGGGGAGCCTGCAGCAGACTTAGTTAGCCCGCACAGATCCCACAGTCGTATAAAAGGACGCCGCACCTATCAAACGTCCGCCGCCGCTTGGCCAAGCCGCTCGGGAGACCCGTTCTCAGACTGGGTCAACAAGGTACAGAAGTACATGGTGTCCAACACGCTCAGCGAAAAGGACATCACGTGGCATCCCACGACGTTCATCCGTGGTGATGGCTTCTTGCAAAAAGTGTCCGACCTGCGGGCGCAGCCGGGGGCTACATCTACGTGTATGGCAGCGCGATGATGGTTCGGTCGTTGCTCGCTGCGGATCTTGTCGATGAGTTATTGCTGACGATCGGGCCAATGATTCTTGGCGGGGCAAGACGATCTTTACCACAAATGGGAAAGCAATACCGTTCGAATTGATGTCGACTGCTAAAGCAAGCACGGGTGCGCTGGTCCGCTGATATGTGCGTGCACGTGAGTGCCTATACCGTCTTCGCTGGCTGACTAACAATCGGTTGCAGCCGACGTTGCTTCGCTGCGCTCCCGCAACGCGGCTGAACCCGAACGTTAGAGCCCGCCGACTTTGAAACGGCACCATTTTTGGCTATAATCTGGCCAGAATGCGCTTTGAGATCGTTCTGGCTCCTGAGGCAATCGAAGACTTTCGCGCGTTGAAGCCAAGAGTTCGGTCGGCTGTCCGGGATGCCCTTGAAACGCATCTTCGTTACGAACCGATGAAAACAAGTCGGAGCCGGATTAAGCGGTTGCGGGGCCTAGCCCGACCGCAATATCGACTTCGTATCGGCGAGATTCGAATCTTCTACGATGTATCAGCCGAATCCGTCGAGGTCTTGGCCATTGTCCCAAAATCGGAGGCTGCGATATGGCTGGAGCAGTTCGGAAGTCCCGAATAAAAGAAGTCCCTTTGTCCGAGATCAAGGATGATCTGTCCAGATTCCTGCGTGAGGCGGAGAAGCAGGAGATCGTCATTACCCGGCATGGAAAGCCTGCCGGTGTCCTGATCGGATTCGAGTCGGAGGACGATTGGTTTGAGTACAAACTTGAAAACGACCCTCGTTTCCTGCAGCGCATCGAACAAGCTCGCAAGAGCTTGAGGACCGGTCGGGCTACCCGCCTGGAAGATGTGGCGCAGTAACAGGTTGCTCTAACAATGCGTTTGAGACGGACGCGTATGGCATGCCGCTCAACGCCGTGTTAGAGCCCTACAGATCTCGCACGGAGGGGAGGAAGCATGGCTGTAGCAGTCAGTCTGATAAATACGAAGGGTGGTGTTGGGGAAACGACTCTCGCAGCGCAAATTGCGCATGCCGCCGCAAACAGGAAGTTGCGAACTCTGGCGGTGGATCTCAGATCCGCAGGCGAATCTGAGTCAGGCTCTGCTAAGTCCGGAGAAGTACGTCAAGCACCGGCGCGATAAGAAGCCAGCCATTGTACAGATATTCGAGCAGTACCTTCCGCCTACGGAAGGCGCCGGAAGCCCAGATCCTACCGATATTCATAGCGTTATCCTGAAGAAAGCCGGCTACTGGCCGCACCCGGATCTCATTGTGAGCCGGCCAGAACTGTCGCACACACTGAAGAATCCAACAAGAAAGGAGCGGCGCCTGGCCAAGGCTCTCAGCAAGGCCTCCGGCGACTACGATCTCTTTCTTGTCGACTGCGCTCCGACGGAATCCATACTAACTGAGGCTCGCATATCACGCGAGCCGTTACGCACTGGTCCCAGTAAAACCCGAGTACTTGGCCACCATTGGTCTGCCTCTTCTCGCGCGCTCTATACTCCAATTCAAATATGAGAATGGGGATCACGCACTGGATATCTGCGGTATTGTGTTCAATCACTCTTCCTCATACTCTGAAGGGCCGGAAGGACGAAGATCAGTTAAGGAGGTACAGGCTGAGGCAAAGAAGAACGGTTGGCCTGTTTTCGAGACCCATGTCCGCCCGTAAGCTCCCCGGAAACCACGGCACTCAGTAAGGAGAACTTTCTGGCGCAATAACCACCCTAACGAGGAGGTTCCCATGCGCCAGTCGAAGTTCACCGAAACCCAGATTGTGGGCATTCTGAAAGAAGCCGAGGCGGGCCAGCCCGTCAATGAGATCTGGCAGCACTACGGCATTAGCTCGGCCACGTACTACACGTGGAAAGCCAAGTACGGCGGGCTCGACGCCTCCGATGTGAAACGGCTGAGGATCTCGAACACGAAAACAGCCGGCTGAAACGGATGTGCGCCGATCTCTCCGTTGGAGAATACGGCCCTGCAGGACGTGATCGCCAAAAAGCTCTAACGCTCGCTGAGCGACGGGAGGTCGTCACGCACCTCGTGACGGTGAACGGCCTTCCAGTTCAGCGGGCCTGTGGCGCAGTGGGATTGAGTCGGGCCACGTACTATCGACCGCTCGTGGAGTGGGCGCGGCGGGATGCACCGGTCATCGCAGCGCTCACCACGCTCGTGGCCGCCAAGAGTCGCTGGAGCTTCTGGAAATGTTGCGATCGGCTGCGGCTCGATGGGCATCCCTGGAATCAGAAGCGGCTCTGGCACGTGTATTGTCAACTGCGGCTGAATCTGCCGCGCCGGACGAAGAAGCGACTACCGGTCCGTCTGCGCCAACCGCTCGTCGTCCTGCCGCAGCCCAATGCTGTGTGGGCCGTGGATTTTATGAGCGACACCCTCTCTGGAGGCCGTCGGTTTCGGACGCTGAACATCCTCGATGAAGGCGTCCGGGAGGCGCTGGCGATTGAAGTCGATACCTCTACGATGCCGATGGACACCTTGTGGGAATCGATATCGACAATGCCAGCCACAAGGTCGAGCTGAAGCAACTCACCCTCAGCAAGTTGCCGCTGATTGTGCAGACCATTTCCGCCTAACGTGGCGCTTCAGACCGATCGCATGACAGTGACGGCTGAGCTTGGGGCGTTAGGCAGCAGAAGAAAATGATGCGGGGCACGGAACGAAAGCACCTGGTACCATCATCGAACCAGAAGACAAAGCACGTTGAAACAGGCCCGCACCACGCTCGTGCAGGAGCGACGCTGCGACCTCAAGGACTGGCTCCCGAATAAGCCACGGGTGTTGGAGAACCCACAGACCGCGATCCCGGCAATTGCCAAGGACGCGCGTTTGATGAGTCTCATCGACAATGAGGTCCGTTCGATTCCGACGACTCATCGCCTGCTCCTTCGAGATGCGCGCTCTTTGGACGAGCCGAGCCCGAACTCGGTCCATCTGTCTTGACGGCGCCTCCTCGGACATCACGATCCCTTCGCCTCGGCTCGCCGTTCAACCCATCGATACAGCACCGGCAGTACAATTAACGTTAACAGGGTGGACGAGATGAGCCCCCCGATCACCACCGTCGCGAGCGGCCGTTGGATTTCCGAACCGGGGCCGCTCGCAAGCAATAATGGCGTGAGTCCCATCGCAGCCACACAGGCGGTCATCAGGACCGGACGCAGGCGCAGCACCATGCCGGTCACGACCGCTTCATCCAGCGGCATGCCCTGTTGCCGCAACTGATTGATGAACGAGATCTTCACCGTGCCGTTCAGGACGGCGACACCGAACAGGGCGATGAATCCCACGGACGCCGGAACCGACAGATACAGTCCCCTCAGTTTCAAGGCCGCGAGTCCCCCGACCATCGCAAACGGAATCGCCAAGAGGATCAGCGCAGCCTGCCTGAATGAGCCGAACGTCAGATAGAGCAGCAACGCAATCAGTCCAATGACCAGGGGCACGACCAGAGCCAGACGGGCCATCGCCCGTCGCTGATTCTCAAACTGCCCGCCCCACGTGACGTAATAGCCCGGCGGAAGTGCCACCTGGTTGGCGACGACCCTTTGCGCTTCTTGCACGGCACCAACCAGATCGCGCCCGATCACGTTGGCCTCGATGACCAGCCGGCGGCTGGCCTGCTCCCGGCTGATTTGGGCGGGCCCTTCCACAATCCTGATGTCGGCCAACTCCCGCAAGGGAATGCGCGATCCGTCCGGCGCCGTCACCCATAGAGCGGCGATCGCTTCGACATCATTCCGCCGGTCATCCGGAAACTTGACGACGATCGGGAATCGCCACTGTCCTTCGAAGACCTCTCCCGATCCGATGCCAGGCCCGGCAGCTTTGATCACTTCGGTGATGTCCGCCACATTGATCCCGTACCGCGCGACCTTGGCTCGGTCGATGTCGAGCATCAGATAATACAAACCCCAAACCTGCTCGACGCGCAGGTCGGAGAGCCCCCGCACGTCCCGCAAGGCACGGGCGATGTCGTCGCCCTTGGCTCGCAACGTCTCAAGGTCATCCCCAAACAGTTTGACCGCCACCTGAGACCGCACGCCTGACACCAGTTCGTCCACCCGCATCGCGATCGGCTGGGACAGCCCGAAGGCGATACCGGGCACCTGCGCCAACAGTTGCCGCACCTGCTCTTCGATCTCGCCCTTATTTTGTGCCTGCCGTTCGGATTCGGGCTTGAGCAACACATAGAGGTCGCTCAGCTCCATCCCCATCGGATCGGTCCCCAGTTCGTTCGCGCCAGTCCTGGAGACGACCGAACGCACGTCGGGGATGGTCAAGAGCAACCGTTCAATCTCGCCGGTGATCGTAAGCGACTCGGTCAAGCTGATGCTCGGGAGCCGCATCACGTTCACCACGATCGATCCTTCGTCCATGATCGGCACAAACTCGCGCCCGATGAACGGCACCAGAGCCGCCCCCGCCGTCAAGATACCGACCGCGCCGATCACGACGACCGATGTCCTCCGCAAAGCCGCTTCCAAAAGGGCCCGGTACAGCCGTCTCCCTTCCATCGAGAAGTACCGATCCTTTCGCGGCGAACGGGGTTTCAGGAGTCCAACGGAGAGCGCGGGAATCACGGTCATCGACAGAGCCAGCGAGCTCAACAGCGCAATCACCACCGTCTGGGCCAGGGGGTGAAACATCTTCCCCTCGATCCCTTCCAGGGTCATGAGCGGCACAAAGGTCAACGCGATAATCAATTCGCCGAACAGGCTCGGCCTCCTGACTTCCAAGACGGCGCGCAGCGCCACCGAGAGCTTCTCGGCAGAACCAAGCGGCGCGGATCGACCGACGGATGATTCGCTCAAGTGACGTTCGACGTTTTCCACCTGCACGATCGCCGCATCGACGATCATGCCCAGCGAGACGGCCAGGCCGCCGAGCGACATCAGATTGGCCGAGAGGCCGATCTGCCGCATGATCAGAAACGTGGCGAGCGTCGCGAGCGGCAACATCAGGGACACGACAAAAGCGCCGCGCAGGTTCCTTAAGAATCCATAGAGGACGAGGACCACGACCACCGCCCCCTCCACCAACGCCCGCTCCACGGTCTCAAGGGCCCGCGCCACCAGTTCGAGCCGATCATAGAATGGAACGATCGCGACCCCCTCCGGCAACAGTCGATTGATCAGAGCCACCTGCTCCTTGACGGCGGAGACCACTTCTCTTGAGTTTCCGCCCCGCAACATGACGGCGATGCCTTCCATGGCCTCTCCCTTGCCGTCACGGGTCACCCCGCCCAATCGGACCGCATGACCCTGGCGGACCGTCGCCACATCCTTGAGATAGATCGGCGTGCCTCCACGAGCCGCCACGACGATCCGTTCCAAATCTTCCACGGAACGGGCCAGTCCCTGGCCATAGACCACCAGCTTGTCGCCGCCCCGTTCGATGTAGCCCCCGTCCGCGTTCCGGTTGTTCTCCATCACCGCCGTTTGAACCTGGCGAAGGGTGAGCCCCACGCTGGTCAAACGGCCCGGGTCCACGAGCACCTCATACTGTTTGGCGAGCCCCCCCAAGGTATCGACATCGGCCAGCCCCGGCACACTGCGCAACAACGGTCGAATGACCCAGTCGTGAAGCGTCCGCAGTTCTTGAAGGCTTCGACCAGGTCCTTCCACCAGATACATGAACACTTCGCTTAAGCCCGTGCTGATCGGCCCCAACATGGGCTCGATGCCTTGGGGCAGCCGGGACCGCGCCTGTATCAACCGCTCCAGCACGAGTTGCCGCGCGAAATACACATCGACCGCGTCATCGAACACGACCGTAACGACCGACAGCCCATAGCGGGATACCGAGCGCAGATCGGTTTTCCCGGGCAGATTGGTCAACTCAATTTCCAGCGGAAAGGTGACGAGCCGCTCGATTTCCGTCGGCGCCAACGAGGGGGCCCGCGTGATGACCTGCACCTGCACCGGCGTGATTTCTGGAAACGCATCGATCGGCAGCCGAGCAAACGAGATGAGGCCTCCCACGCTCAGGGCCAGGGCGCCGAGCAGGACCAGCCACTGTTGCTCCATGGACCAGCGGATGACTCGCTCGATCATAGGGGGCCTCCGGTCGGCATCTGGTCGCGGAGGATTTCGGATTTCAACATATAACTGCCCTCGGTCACGACCTTGTCGCCGGCCGCCAATCCTGCCTTCACTTCCACATACGGCTCGGAGACCGCGCCGAGCCGAACGTCTCGCACCTCAAATTGGCTCCGTCCACGAGGAAGAAAGACCACCGTTCGCTCGCCGACCTGCTGCACAGCCTTGCGCGGAATTGTCAGTGCCGGCTGCTCCGGCACCAGCAACGTGGCATCGACGAACATGTGGGGACGCAATCGCCGATCGGAGTTGGGAAGCTCCGCCCGCACCATGATGGTTCGGGTGGCGGGATCGATCACGGCGCCGACATAGGTCACGGTGCCGCGAAACACTATGTCAGGGTAGGCGGAGACACGAACCTCGGCTTCCAATCCCGTTCGCAACAGGCCGGCCTGTTGCTCGGGAAAGTCCGCTCGCACCCACACAGTTGAAAGATCGGCCACGGTGAAAAGTGTCTGATTGACGTCCACGACTTCCCCGACCGTGGCGTTGCGTTCGATGATGTCGCCGGCGAAGGGGGCCCGTAAAAACACCTGCGCGACCTCCGCATGGGGCAGCTCCTTGGCGGTCAACCGCTCGATCTCGCGCTCCGTCATGCCCAACAAATGAAGCTTTTCCTCGGCCTCGTGCAGATCGGCCTTGGCATTATCGAGCTCCGCCTCGCGCCGCTGATGTTCGGCGGCCCCGATCGCCCCCTCGGTAAACAAGAGGCGAGCCCGTTCGAGGGCCTTTTCGGCCACGAGGGCGGCTGTTCTTCTTTTTCGATATTCCAACAACGCTTCGCCGACGGCGGGGCTGTCCAGTTTGAGGAGTGGATCGCCGGTTTTGACGCGATCGCCAAGATTGGCATACACCGCTAAAATCCGCCCCGGCACGCGCACACCCAAATGCGCCAAACGATTTTCGTTCGGCAAAATCTTTCCCCCTTGCGCCTTCAGGGCAAGGCGGAGCGGACGGACCGCCGCCTGATCTGTTTGAATCTGAGCCAGCGCCTGGCTCTTCTCGGACAACTCAAGGAGGCCGGACTGATTGCTTTCGGCTTCCACGCGGGGGCTTTTCTTCGGCTCGGCCTCCTCTGGCTTGGGCTGACAAGCGGGAGAGACCACCGCCAGCGCCGCGACGATCACCGTCATGAATCCTCTGCCAGACCGACACCGTTTCACATCACACCGCATGGAAGATACCTCCCTTCCACCACAACAAGCCGACCAATCGAACAAAGCCAGGGTGCGCCATGGGCACGAGCCTCCCTCCACACCGCTAAGCCCAGAGGGTCTTTGCCATCACCATGGGAAGAACTCCCCCAAGAGAACAACCATCATTGGGCGCCGGCGGACAACCCGCCTCATTCCATCAAACCGGAACGAGGAAGTGATCCGCCCTACGACGCTGATACCGGCCGCAAGAGGCCGAGAGATGACTCGTTAGCTCTGAAAAAAGGGAGGAGCGCGAGAAAAACGATTGTTGAGAAGGAGGATCAGGCGTGGCCTCTCATCAGCCGGCCTTCCGAAACGGACTTCGCAATCAGGTTCTGACAATCCCGGCTGGGTAACGGCCACCGGATGGGCAGAAGGAGAGGGAACCAGCCGCCGATCCGACGAGTCGCCGAGCATCGTGAGGGCGAACTCGGCATGGTGATCGCCGGCGTGGAAGAGAGAGTCCCGATGTTCAACGTCATCGTTGGCATCGTCCCACTCCTGGTGAATGTTTCCATGGTGGTCAAATTCGCACTCAAGATCCGGCGACCAAATCGTATGGACCAACCCGCCATGGGTATGCCCGTCTGCTCCGTGGCGGTGATCCGCATCGGGATGGATGTGAACGAAGGGAACCAGCAGGACCCAGAGTCCGACCCACGCGAGCACTATCACACGGAGCAGGCCACTTTTTCGGCATTGATCTCGCATCACTAAATAAACTGTATCACCGCCGAGCATTCGCGACAATCACTTGATCACAGCTCGACCTTGCGCAACCGCAGCGCGTTCGTGATGACAGAGACCGAGCTGAACGTCATGGCGGCGCTCGCGAACATGGGACTGAGCAGCAACCCCACGAACGGATACAGGACGCCCGCCGCCACCGGCACCCCTACTATGTTGTAGGCAAAGGCGAAGAAGAGGTTCTGCCGGATGTTCCGCATCGTCGCCTTGCTCAAGCGCATGGCCCGCACAAGGGCGCGGAGATCGCCTTTGATCAAGGTCATTCCGGCGCTTTCAATGGCGATTCCCGCCCCGGTCCCCATCGCGATGCCCACGTCGGCCAGGGCCAGCGCCGGCGCATCGTTGACGCCGTCGCCGGCCATCGCCACGACTCGTCCTTCCGCCTTGAGCTTGGCCACCACCGCTCCTTTTTGATCGGGCAGCACGCCGGCGATGACTTGGTCCAAGCCAAGTTTCCTGCCAACCGACTCGGCGGTCTGCCGATGATCACCCGTCAACATGATCAGCTTGAGCCCCTCCGCCTTCAGCATGGCGACCGCCTCCGCCGTCGAAGGCTTGATCGGATCTGACACACCGAGCAATCCCGCCGGTTTGCCA
>JANDJC010000067.1 GCA_024331045.1 Nitrospira sp. | reverse complement strand
CAGGTCCATGGAGCAACCAACGGCTTGAGATGCTCGCCGGAAGGTATTCGCTTCACCCCCTCCGTCAGTCTCTTCTTCACCAGGCTAGAGCTCTTCTCTGCAGGCGTCGCCGGGTCTCTCTCGCCTTCACCCAGAGGAGGGAACCATGATGATCGGCAAGCCTGTTCGCGAGAAAGTGATTGAACCAGTCACCTCACCGATTCCTGTGCCATCGCCCATACAAGCACCGGCCGCACCACCGGCGCCGCCCAAGCCGGCCCCCATCCCCACACCGGCCCATGAAGGCCAGGAGGTGCCGGCATGACTCAGATCCCTGATTCGATTGACCCCGTGAGGGGGTGGCGGGTCTGGTCGCTCACGGTTGACCCGCGGCCATCATTTCCAGAATCCATTCGGCACTCTGTGCGGCAGACCCGCGTGCCACGGTTTCTCTCAACCAGGCATATCCATGGCCAGGACGGCACACCCATCGAGTGGAAGCTGTACTCTCCCGCGTTTAATCCCTACAGGGACCCGAAGCGGCTGGGTCTGTGGAGGGCGCGCGAGGCCAAGACGGCCCAGTGTTTCGCCGAGCGGAAACAGTGCCGGAAACCGCTTCAGTGGAACTGCTCGTGCGGCGTCTATGCGTTTCGCTCACCAGAGCTCATTACCGACCAAGATTGGATCTGCAGCATGCCAACGCCCCCCGACCCACCCTCAGTCGTTGGTCAGATTCTGGGGTGGGGGCAAGTCATTGAACACGAACAGGGTTGGCGCGCTACGTTCGCCTATCCCACGGCCTTGGCCCTCTGCTGCATGTACTGCCTGGCGAACCATACCTTGGTCCGAGCGGAGGTGGTCAGGTTTCCAACCTACTGGCATGACCCCTTTTTCGAGGTGGTTATGGGGCCCGTGATTGTCCCGCTGTGTCGAGCCTGCGCGCGCCCGTCACGGTGGTGGAGCGCGAACGTCTGCCTCCCCGCTCCGGCGGTGGAGACGGCGCTGGCGACTCACTATGGGGTTGCGGTCTTGCCCGCCCTTCCTAAGAGGCGGGAGCTTTATCACGTGGGATAGGGGCCTGGTGGGCGATTCTCGCTGGAGGAGCGGAACAGGCCCCGCACTTTGGAGGGTGGTCGATTGACCTCGCGCCGATATGAACGCGACCAACTGCGGCTTATCCTCAGAACCTGTGGATAAACCTGTGAACAACATGGTGAATGCCCATCGAAACCCGGCTTTGCATGAGGGCGAGCTTCACCATGCCAAAAAAAACGGCATTGTGGTCGGAAACGAGACGATCCAACCGGTGGTAGAGCCTGTTGGAGGGCCTCTTGTCAGGCCGTTTGTCCCTTATGGTTGACGGACAGATGGACCGAATTACCGTGGTCCTCCAGCCCGAGGGCAACGTTTCCGTGCTTGCCCCTGGCTCTCCAAGAGAGTAAGAGAGGCGCAAAGAAGGATTTCGACATGTCCGATACGAGGACCTCGTCTGTTCACGCCATGATTGTCTCGGTAGGCGGCTCCATCGAGCCGATTGTGACGACGCTTCGCGCACATAGCCCGACGGTTGTCATCTTCTTTGCATCGGAACAGACGGTCGAACAGATCGGCGCGATCAAGGATCAGGTGCGAGACCTGGGTATTCCCACGACGGATCGCAAGGTCATCACGCGCGACCCGCAGGATCTTGTGACCTGTTACGCCGAGGCGATTCGATGCGCCGAGCATCTCGCCGACCTGCACATTCCAGCCGAGCGCGTGGCCGTGGATTTCACGGGCGGCACCAAGGTAATGAGCGCGGCGCTGGCCCTGGCCACGGTGGGCAAGGGGTTTTCGTTCGTCTATGTGGGCGGGCGCGAACGATCCAAGGAAGGGCGAGGGGTGGTCATCACCGGCAGCGAGGCGATCATCAGGCGAGATGATCCCTTTGCAGTCTTCGCCGTCGAAGAGCGGAGACGGTTGGCGCTCTTCTTCCGCACGTTTCAGTTCACGGCAGCCCAGGCGCTCATTCGGTCGGTCCTTGCTAGGCCCCTCACGGAGCCGGATCGTTTGGCCTTCGAGCTGATCGGAGAAGTGGCGAAAGGGTATCTGCTCTGGGAGCGGTTTGAATATCAACGCGCCTTGGAAGTATTGGGACGTTGCCGAAGCCGCTTGGCGTTCGCAGCCCAGGCCAATCCCGCCATTCGGTACGCCGCCGTGCTTCCCATGCTGGAAGCCAATGTCGCCTGGCTGGAACAACTCGCCAAACACACCGGTGGGTTCCGCCGCTACCACCGGCTGTTCATCGCCGACCTGCTGGCCAATGCCGATCGTCGGGCCACGGAAGGCAGCTACGACGATGCGATCGTCCGGCTTTATCGCGCACTTGAGCTGGGAGCCCAGATTGCGATCGAGCGACGGCTCGGCTGCGGAACCGATCGAGTGCCGGTGGAGGCGATTCCGGAAACGGTGCGAGCCGAGTTCCTGGCCCGCTATCGCCCGGAGGACGGGGGCACGCTCAAACTGCCACTCGAAGCCAGTTACCGCCTCTTGGCCGCCCTCGGCGAACCGGAAGGCCAGCAGTTCGAGCAACAGCAGAACCGGTTTAAGCAAGTCCAGTCCGCTCGGAACATGTCGTGGCTGGCGCATGGAACGACATCGGGCACCGAAGCCGGCTATCAGGATTTGCGCGAGGTCGTGCTCGCGATCCTCGGAGAGCAGCCGGCCATCGCCTTCGCAACGTTGGACGAGACATAACGGGCTTGGCTATGCGGCGGCTCTATCTCATCGCCTATGACGTGTGCGATCAACGGCGCCTCAATAAGGTGCGGGATGTGCTCAAGGCCTACAGCACCGGCGGGCAGAAGTCGGTCTATGAATGTTGGCTCACGCCCGCCGAGCTGACCGACGTGACGGAGACGTTGCAGGGGTTGATCGAGGCCACGGAAGACCGCGTGCATATCATCACGCTCGACGGCCGCAGCAAACCCGCGACGCTGGGCATCGCCGTCCCGCCGTCGGATCCGGCGTTTTTCTATTTCGGCTGACGGTGTTCGCAAGGAGGCGGCAGGTCGTTCACCGGGAATCCGTCGAAGGATTCCTGAGCAGCCTCACCATCGCGCGAGCCTCGGCATCCGTCGGACGAGGAAGGATGACGAGCGGCAGCGGAGCGAGGTTCAGCGGGCGGGCGAACTCGCCGCTTGGGTCGCCGGCCAGCGAAGCCAGAATCCTGCAGGCGGCTCGGCCCCAGACCATCGCCGGCGCAAGCCAGCGACCGGTTGAAGAGTCCCGTGGTGAGTACGGATAGGCCACGACCCAGTCGGTCTTTACCCACCGGCCGGTTTTCGGCACTCTCGATTGCTGATAGAACAGGCTGGGGATCAAGATCGTGCGGGGGATTGAAGACCCCACGAACCGTTCCATCTCCTTCTCCTTCATCGGACGGAGCCACAGGAGTGGCCGTCCAGGACGAAGCCGCTGCGTCCGCTCGTGAGCCAGCCACCGTTCGAGAGGAAGGTCCAACGTCCTCGCCATCCGCCCTGCCACGGCGCCCAGGTGCCCGCTCAGAGGATCACGGGGATCGATCGCGACTGTGACACCGCCGGGGCTGTGCTCGGCTGCCTCCTCGATCAGCCGTTCCACTTGCCGTTCGAGGCCAGGCAAGCGATAGAGCCACGGTTCTGATTCTTCCGGACTCCTGAAGGCAACGGGGAGCACAACCGTGACGGGCCGTGACGCGGTCCATTCGGCAAAACGGTCTTCCCAGCCGACCAGGTAAGGCGCAACGAGGATCAGATCAGCCTCTCGGGACCGGATCTCCTCCAGTTGCCGGAGGGCGTCGTCTGGGTCTTGATAGCGAATCCACCGGATCGACGAGGTGGGTTGGGGCTGCATCGTTTCCGGACACTGGTCGATAAGTCGAACCAACTGATCGGCCATGCGATCCCGCCCAGCCGGGGGAACCAGGCCTAGAATGATCGGTCGTGGAAGAGTCGTGAAGGAGGCCGTGGCCGACAGGGCGATCAACTGCTCGACCAGCGCGGAGACTTCCGCTTCTCTCAGATCGAATCGCGGCATGGCGGGACCGAGCATCGATCCGTCGGGCTTTTGGCCAGTCGTCAGGGTTTGCGCCAGGCTGGATTGATCATAGGGCACAGCAGCAGGACCTTGCCGAACCGGAGCAAATCGATCGGTCAAGGTGCTCCAGCGGATATCCGGCGCGCGGAGTCCCCCTTCGTTCAATCCACGCCCATTGCGACCATGGCAGTTGGCGCACGCAGCCGCCGAGCCGGTGAGTTCGACTCCATTGCCCAGTTTCCCCTGGATCTCACGATCGCCGACGCCCCGTCCCTGCTCATACAGGGCTCGGCCTAGGATGAGAGCCGTCTCGCCAGCTCTCGGCGAAGCCAGACCTCCGGCGACGAACGAACTCGCGAGCCCCAACACCAGACTCAGAATGCAAAGCAGGCCTGGCCGCGAACTGCCCGTCCTCTCATTCATCGGCCAATTGGATAAGCGCCCGTGCCACCTCCTCGGGCGAGGCATCGGGACGGAGTTTTTTCCAATGTTTGGTGGCGGGCCTGCCGACGATGAACAGGGTCTGATGATCCGACGGGTCGTCGGTCCAGAGCCCAAGCCGCTTGAGGACAAGCGAGAATCGCACGGGATGGCCGGAGAGAAAGTACCAGCCCGGTTCGTCTGCCCCGTGGCGATGCGCGAAGGTCTTAAGCTGTTCCGGTTGATCGTGCGCCACATCAACGCTCAAGGAGAGAAACCGCACCGTCGATCCGAAGGCCGAGCCCAGTCGTGTCCGCACCAGGCGCAACCGATCCACTTGGAGCGGACAGGCTTCGCGGCACTGGGCGTAAAAGGCATGGATCAACACCGTGTGGCCCGCGAGCAGATCACTATAGAACCGGTGGGAGCGCCCATCCTGATCGACCACTGGTTCATCGGTAAAATACTGTCGCGCCCGTTCATCCGATGGGATCGGCTCGGCGGCCTGAGGGGCATCAACGGCCGGCCCGATCAACCATCCGGCCACTGCCGCCATGATGAGACCGTGGCGGAGTTGCGAACGATGGTCACTGAACCATGATCTGTTGAGTATCATCGAGTGCCTGAACGATGGATTGAGGCGAGAGGAGACCTGAGACCCGTCGCCAGGTTCCTCGTACCGGACTGCCGATGAAGATGTCGCTCGCATGGGTGCCTGGGTCTTGGCTCACTCGGATGCCGAACGCCCGCCAGAGTCTTGCCAGGTCCGTTCGATCTCCTGTCAGACGATACCAGTGCGGCAGATCTCCGAATGTCCGATGGTGCTCCGCCAACTGTTCGGGCCGGTCATGCTCGGGGTCAACCGAGACCGAGACCACCACCACGTCTCGACCGACTCGCGGTCCCAGGTGATGGTAGACCGAAGCCAGGAGCCCGTTGACGATCGGACAGGCGGTCCGACAGGTGCCATAGGTGAAGGTCAGGATCACCAAACGGTCGCCCGTCACCTCGTGAAATGAACCGGCATGGCCTTGCTGATCCTGCACCGGGACATCCGGGCAGTCGATCGCCACCATGGTGTTCGGGACCTCCTCAGCCATGACCGGCTCCACCATCAGGCCTCCGACGAGCCACCCCAGAAGAACGAAGAGCGGCAACGTCCTGACCGGTAGGTTGTCTGTTCCGGGCCTCATCATTCCTCGATCATTCCTCGACGATCAACGTGCCTGGGACAGACGAGGGTCGGCCGTTGACGGTAGGATAGAGAAAATAGGTACCGGCTTCTCGCACCGTCCCCGTGGCCTCGTAGGCGTTTGGACTGTCCGGAAGCCGACGGAGCGGCCATTCGTCGTAGAGCCCGCCTCGCGCCCGCATGAGGCGGAGCGTCACGTGTGCCGGCGATCCGTCCTCTCGCTCCTCGCCAACCGACTCCCTGGTCAGGCGGATTGTAACGTGTTCGGCGACACGAGCCGTCAGTTTGTTTAGCGCCGCCCACTGCCAGCCCCCTTTAGTCTGCCGAGGCGCCTCCTGACCGAGCGGAGGCAAGCCAAGACAAGTTCGCACCGATGGCGACTCTCCCGTAATCGCCAGCATGAGCCGTCCGCTGGATGCAGGGAGCCTGGCCCATTGGCGATAGATGCCCGGTTCGATTTCGTGAAACGTGCGGCGAACCGTCTTCACGGCCAATGGGGTGTGGCCATAGGCTCGCACTCCCTGGCTCGGGGCGTTCATGCCTTCCATGTAGGTATAAATCATCCGCTCCGTCGGATGGGCGATGAACGTGCCTTTGCCGTCCGCCATCAGTGCCATGGCGGAGGCCACAGGCCCTCCCGCTTTGACTGACAAGGCACTGGCTCCAATCGCAATCGATTTGACCGGCACGGCCCCCTCGCCGAGCAATGGCCAGGCAAAGAGGCTGAGCATTCCCTTGTCCGGCACAAGCACATAGGCGAATTGGTCCGACCAGAGGAGATGACTCGGTTTGCCTGATAACGGAATCGAAACCATTCGATGGGGAGAGGTCGTGGCAATCGCCGTCAGGCCGGTCGGCGGGGTGGCCACCACGACCCAGCGGCCATCAGGGCTCAGCGAGGCCCACTCCAAGGTCTGGGCCACGGCGATGCGATCCCTCTCACGCCCTTCGACATCGAACCGAACGAATCGGCCCCTTTTGCCATCCACCACCCAGAGCATGGGCTCGGCTGGCTGGGCAGGCTGAGCTGGTTGAGCAGGCTGGGCGGGCTGAGCGGGCTGAGAGAAAGTAGCAGCCAGGCCGGTTGGAACAAAGTCCAACGGCACCGTCCGCTGGACCACCATGCGCTGCGAGTCGATGATGGTCAGTTGGAGAGCCGAACGGCTTGCGGCGTAGACCCACGGGCCATCGACTGCGAACGTCACGAGGGGGAGCCCCTCCCCTACAGGAAACGACTCCACGATCGACCAGGCGGCCGTATCGATGGCAGTGAGCCACCCTTGGCCCTTTCCACCTGCTTGATCTTCAAGCTCGCTGATCCATACGAGCCGGCTCTGTGGTTGCATCAAGACCTGACGGGGACGGCGAGACCGGTCGATCCGATGGGCGATTGTAAAGTCGCCGGTCCCGACCACAACCACTGCCTTCGCGTCCGGCACCGCCGCCACCAGCCATCGATCATCCGGAGTCGAGACCCAGTCTACGGCGGGAGCGGGTAGAGAAACGGATCGATAGAGGCTGCTGCGGCCCGCGAAATTGACGGAAGGGTCGAGGACCGAGAGACTTGGCTCCTGGTCCATGGTCACGACGTAGGAGCCGGTCAGATCAACAAGGGGACGAGTCAGGAGTGAGCCACCAAGGTACCGGCCGATCCGCTGCGAGCAGGTGGGCACGGAACCGGAGAGGGGATCGATCTGCCAATCGATCCAGGCGCCGGGCCACCATTGGGTGAGCGGCGTCCCGTCCGGCGCTCGCTTCGCTTCAATGGTCAGTCGGACAGGACGATCCGCTCGGGAAACGGGGGCTGATCCATTACCATCCCGATCGTCATCCCGCTCCAGTTGGACGTGCAGCGTGACACCTTCCGTCTCGATCGTCTGGTCCAGGAGGACCAAGGCGAAGGCGGTGTCCCGGACGCTCGGCGCCGGCGCGCCGAGCCAGCCCACCATCATCACGCCGACCACCCACCGAGCGACGCGCTCCCTCATGGCACTCGACAGGATGATCGCAACCCGGACGAGAACAGCGGCTGCCCCTCGACGCGCACGAGGGCCCAGAGGCCGTTCGTGATGCCGAAGCCGGCATGGTCGCGGTACAGATAGTCGCCTTTCACCAGATGTCTGCCGCCGGCCCTTGGCACGACGAGGTCAAAGTGCGCGAGGGGGGTCATGCTCTCCTGCCCACCGAGGGCAACATTGAGCGGGTTGCGCCCGAGACATTGAGATCCCACCCCCCAATCGGCGGGACGAGAGCCGTTGGGGAATCCACCCACGCCCAACCGTTCGGCCAAGTAGGGATCCCTCGGCCAGCGGTGACCGTGCAGTTCCATGACCGTTCCTCGCCCCACGCCGGTCGGCATGACGGTGCGGAGTCTCAGCTCGCTGCCCGGCCTCACTCGCAGGATCGGCACGGCCGGATCACCCACCGGTTGCGACGTGGTCGTGACACTGCCGCCGGTCGAGCAACAGGAGTTGGAGAAGGCCTGCCAAGCATGGACGGCGCCGGCAAAACCCTCGCGCCCAAAGGGGGCATCGGGCAGCAGGCCGAACCGGAACCACATCGGCTCCGTGCCGTAGTTGATCGCCATGTGCCCCGCGTCATGCGCGTCTTCTGGCACGGTCCGGTCGCTCGGCTCTTCGGCCTCCGCCTTCTCCGCCGCCAAATTGGCCAGGGCATCGCCCTTCGCATTTCGTAGGTTCAGTCCCTTTTGATGGACCAGCGCGATCTCGCGGAAGGCTCGATATTTTGGCACCCCTCCTTCGATCGTCGGATAGCTGACCGTCGCCGTGGCCCGGCTCCGTCGTTGCTTGGTGGAATCTTGCCGATCCATGGCCCAATCGTCGAACGTTTCAAGCCAGATCGACTTTTCCGGTTCGATCACCATGGCCCCCACGGCGGCCTTTTGTCCTTGTTTGATCCGGTCCGGCGGCGTCAGGTTGCTCGCGCCGAACTCGACCGGAACAAAGCGACACTGTTTCGTCCCGGGCCTGACAAGGCGGGTCGTGTTCGGCGTGTAATCGGGATACCGATCAAGCCGCCAACCGTACTCGGCTCGGCCGTCGGAGCCGGGCGCCACACCTACCACTTCGTACTTAAAACTCTCCGCCAACCGGAGGGCCACCACTTCAAGAGTATTGCCTGTGAGCACCCGGCTGAGAATCCGAACGAACTCACCGTGCAACTGTTCTCGGCACCGTTGCCGCTGCGGCATGAGCGCCAGTGGATCGAACTGGCTCTTGGGCGAGAGCAGGGGAGCGCCGTCATGTTGGACGCGCGGTCGCTTTCCGTCGTCCGCCAAGAACGTTCCTTCATTCCCAGACCTCACGGCCGTGAGCCCTTGAACGAGTCCCTGAATCCCACCTGTCGGCGGTTCTTCGAAACATTGAGCGTTCTGAACGGCAGCCGTCAACTGTCTCACCAGCGAGGGGATGGTTTGCTGAGGCTCCTGGGTTTGCGCGACCACCGGTGACGAGGCTGGCATGCTCTCAAGGGAAGGCGATACTTTTGCGGAACCGCCGGTTGGCTCGCTCGTCCGGGTGATTGGCACACCGCCTGTTGTCAGGTGATGCTGGGTGATCCTCAGATCTTGCCGCAGCGCCCGTTCCAAGATGGCCGTGGCAACGTTGGCAAAGAGTTCCGGCGTCATGAACTCGTTCAACGGCCGCAAACGGGGCTCGCGGGTGAAGAGATTCAGCCGGTCGAACTGTCGCGCGAGGTCGCTCCCGGCATAATCAGGACACAGCGGTCCTGCTGTTTCCGTATCCAGCACGCCCGCGTACCATTGGTAGAGTTTGACACCGCCAGGCGCCACTCCGCCAACCAGGTTGACGCCGACTGTGTCACCGTCCGATGCCTGGATGTCATAGTGCACCATCTGGGGATGGAGACCGATCAGGTTTGACGGCCTGATGAGATTGTTATTGAACGTGGTCATACTCGATGCCCCAGTCCCATGGTCGCGGATGACGGTCCCGGAGAGGGCCGTGTAGCCATCCAGGTCCGGCATTTGGCTCTGCTTGACCGGCAACCTGTTGTGCAAAGCGACCTGCACACAGTCGCCCGCCGCGGCTCGGATGACGACCGGCTCCAACGGCGCGCCGGGTTTAAGCTTGCCGGTGGCCGGGTCGAGATCGGAAAGCCGCACGAACAGGATCGCCGTCGGATCGTGCAAGGGCCCGGCGCCAAAGGAGGTGAGCTTCCCATCGATGAGCAGCGTCAACTGCGTCTGCCGGGGATTATAGACGAGCGTGCCACCCTTCGGATCAAGGGTGCTGCCAGGGGCCGCCGGAGGAATCGAGATGCCCGGCACCGGATCGAGCACCTGGTTCGCCAACACCGCCGCGACATGGTACGACCGTACCGGCGCGGAGGCGGGACAGGCGGAGCCGGCCGGTAAATGAGACGGCTGAGGATGGCTCGGCAGTGGCACGAGATCGGCCTGTTTCTGGTCGTAGCTCCGCACCACTCCCCAGGCGCCATTCCAAATCCCATCTTGGCTTGCATCGATCACGTAAAGCCGATCATTGATCGCGAACCGATGGTCCTTGAGTCTCGCGGTGAACGTGAACTGTTCCGACAGCCCCGTATTCTGTGAATTGCGCCAGCCAGAATGGGGAGCCTGCCCATAGCCGGAGCCCCCTTGGAGCCATAGAAGCCCGTTGATCGCGCCGTTGTGTTCGTGTTCGTGCGAGCCGGCCTGGACCTTGACGCGGATCAGGTCCCCCGCATGGGCTCGCAGGATCGGCGTGAAGGGATCACCGGCCAACACCCCGTTGGTCAAGGCCGGATAGGGTGTCGCGCCGAGCTGGGTGTTGAGTTCGGAAATTGCGCGATCCGTCCTGGTCTGAAGGGCCAAGGCGAGATCGCCCGCCGGGCCATTGGCTTGCGCCCCCAGTTTTCCGTCCGGCCCGACCTTCTTGGGATCGTACACGCGCGCCGCAACCGGTTCGTTGCGATAGTTCACGACCATCATGCCGACGTCATCGGCTGAGATCGCCTCAGGACAGGGCCTGAGCGGCGGCGTCACGGCGTGATACACGGCACCCGGGAGCCGGTGTTCATCTTTTCCACCAGGGCAAGTCGGCTCATAGGCCACGAGGTCTGGAAAGACCGGATTCGTCGGCTTCCGGTGTGACGGATGGATGGCAAACCGATAGGTGTCAGGCGTCGGTTTGACGTTCGTATCGACCTCGTAGGACCAGCCCTTCTCGTTGACGCCGACGTACACGCCCTTCTCATAGGCATGTTGAAAGTCGCCGAACTGGATAAAGAACTCCCGGTGGGAATCATCCTGCTTGTCCCGATCAACATCCAGGCGACCGCCGTTTTTCCCACTAATGACCGCC
>JANDJC010000066.1 GCA_024331045.1 Nitrospira sp. | reverse complement strand
GTGGCCCTGTCCGACCCGCGTCATTTTCAGCCGATGAACACCAACTTCGGCCTCTTTCCCCCTCTGCCGTGCCCGCCCAAAGACAAGGCGATCAAACGTCAGTTGATCGCGCAGCGGGCTCTTCAGGACTTCGATTCATGGAAGAAGAAATTCGGGCTTTCATGAGCTTCCTCGAAGTGGAACGCAACGCGTCGGCCGAGACCGTGCGCAATTATTCGTCGGACCTCCGCCAATTGTCCGCGTTTCTTCGGCGGTCTCGCGGAGAAGAGCACGACATCCCTCCGAGCCAGATCACGTCCAACGACCTGCGCCGCTATCTCTACTGGCTCGACCAACACGGCGAGAAGGCCTCCTCGCTGGCAAGAAAACTGGCCTCCATTCGGAGTTTTTACCGATTCCTCTTCCAATGCGGCAGGGTGAGCAACAATCCCGCCGAGGACATTCGCAGCCCCAAATTGCCAAAGCCACTACCTCGTGTCCTGACAAAAGACGCCGCGTGGTCGTTAATGGAACTCCCGTCGGCGAGGTCGTGGCTCTCATTGCGAGATCGTGCCCTGCTCGAAACGTTGTACTCCACCGGCGCTCGCGTGAGCGAGGTGGTCGGCATGAACTGGAGCGATCTCGATTCCGTCGAAGGGCTGGTCCGTGTGCGTGGGAAGGGTGCCAAGGAACGGATCGTCCCGATCGGCGAGGTGGCCCTGCACGCCATTGAGCGATATCGCAAAGCCCTGCCCCCTGCCCTTGCCCCTTCCGCCCCCTCGGCCCCGCTCTTTGTGAACCACCGAGGCGGACGCCTGACGACGCGGAGCGTGGCTCGAATGGTGGCTCGCTACTCGCGGGAGTTGGCAAGCGGGCCAATCAGTCCACATACCTTGCGGCATTCCTTTGCCACGCACCTGCTGGATGAGGGAGCGGACTTGCGGTCCATTCAAGAGATGCTCGGCCATGCTTCCTTGAGCACGACACAAAAATACACACACCTGGCCGCCGATCAACTGGCGGCAATCTATGACCGAGCCCATCCCCGGGCTCGCCTTCGGGCCAACACCCAGCATCAGAGCGAACAGGAGCCGTCATGACCATTCGATCCACCACCATTCTCTCGGTACGCCGCTCCGGGCGGGTGGCCATGGGATGCGACGGCCAGGTGACCGTTGGCACCACGGTGATGAAACATCATGCCAAGAAACTGCGGCGGCTCCATCATGATCAGGTGCTGGCCGGTTTCGCGGGCGCCACCGCCGACGCCTTTACCCTGTTCGAAAAGTTTGAGGCCAAACTGGAAGAGTATCGCGGGAACCTGACCAGGGCGGCCGTCGAACTGGCCAAGGATTGGCGAACCGACCGTGTTCTGCGTCGGTTGGAAGCCCTGCTCGCGGTAGCCGGTAAGGAGCAGTCCTTTATCATTTCGGGAACCGGCGATGTCGTAGAGCCGGAAGACGGGATCTTGGCCATCGGTTCCGGAGGGGCCTATGCCCTGGCGGCAGCCCGGGCGCTGCTCGAACACTCCGAGCTGGACGCCGCGACCATTGTTGCCGAAGCGATGAGGATTGCAGGTAGCATCGACATCTACACAAATCAGCAGATCATCGTCGAAGAATTGCAGGGAACCACGAACCCATGAATCAAACGACGCCAAATACCGACCCGCTCAATCTCAACACCCTCACGCCCCGTCAGATCGTCGAAGAGCTCGATCGGTATGTCATCGGGCAAAAGGAGGCCAAGCGGATGGTAGCCATCGCACTCCGCAACCGGTGGCGTCGCCAGCAGGTACCGCCTGATCTCCGCGACGAGGTGATGCCCAAGAACATCATCATGATCGGGCCAACCGGCGTAGGCAAAACGGAAATCGCCCGCCGGCTTGCCAAGCTGGCCCAGGCACCCTTCATCAAGGTGGAAGCCTCGAAGTTCACGGAGGTGGGCTACGTGGGGCGTGATGTGGAATCCATCATCCGTGATCTCACTGAACTGGCCATCAACATGGTCAAAAGCCAGCGCCTGGAAACGGTGCAGTACAAGGCCGAACAACAGGCCGAAGAGCGATTGCTCGACCTCCTCTTGCCCCCACCGCCTCGGCCACCGTTCGCCGAAGGCGGCGAGGCGCCCCATCCGCCCCATGATTCCTACGAAACCACCCGCTCAAAATTGCGCCTGCAACTGCGGGAGGGCAAACTCAACGAACGATCGGTCGAAATGGAAGTGAAAGAACGGACCTTGCCGATCGGAGTCATCTCCAATGTCGGAGGTCTCGACGAGCTGGAAAGCCATTTGCGCGACATGTTGGGCGGCATGTTCCAAGGCAAGAAAAAAAAGCGGCTGATGAAGGTGCCGGAGGCCTTGAAACTTCTAACCCAAGAAGAGGCACAGAAGCTGATCGACATGGAAGAGGTCGTGCGCGAAGCCATCGCCAGGGTCGAGCAGACCGGCATTGTCTTCCTAGATGAAATCGACAAGATTGCCGGTCGGGAACGGACCATGGGCCCTGACGTGTCCCGTGAAGGGGTCCAGCGCGACCTGCTACCAATTGTTGAGGGCTGCACGGTCAACACCAAACATGGACCAGTGGTGACGGACCATATCCTCTTCATTGCCGCCGGCGCATTTCATGTCGCGAAACCTTCCGACCTGATTCCCGAACTCCAGGGTCGGTTCCCCATCCGCGTGGAACTCCATCCCTTGTCCAAAGACGATTTTGTGCGTATTCTCACAGAGCCGAAAGGCGCACTGGTCAAACAGTATCAAGCCCTGTTGGCGACGGAGGGCTTGACCGTGGAATTCACGAAGGATGGCCTGGAAGCCATCGCCGATATCGCCGTGCAGGTCAATGAACGGACGGAGAACATCGGCGCGCGCCGCCTCTTTACGATCATGGAACGGCTGTTGGAAGAAATCTCGTTCGCCGGACCGGAATGGCCCGACACAGTCGTCACGATCACCGCCGACTATGTGCACGAACGCCTGAAGGACATCGTGAAAGACCAGGATTTGAGCCGGTATATTCTCTAGTGCGCTCCCGCCAGGACTAGCCCGTCACGAGCGCCACGGTTGCCTCCTCGCGCGAGTCCCGGCCCGTTTCAGAGGTGAGAAGTCCCATGAATCGACTGATCAAGAAAGCGAGTGTCCTCATCGAGGCCCTGCCTTACATCAGAACCTTTCGAGGGAAAACCGTCGTGATCAAATACGGCGGCCATGCCATGACGGAGGCGTCGCTCAAAGAACGGTTCGCGCAGGACGTCGTCTTGTTGAAATATGTCGGCATCAACCCCGTCATCGTGCACGGCGGCGGTCCCCAGATCGACAAGATGTTGGCGCGGCTCGGCATCCAAGCCAAGTTCCGGCATGGCGTGCGGATTACCGACCAGGCCACGATGGAAGTGGTCGAGATGGTTCTGGCCGGGCAAATCAACATGGAGATTACCGACCTCATCAACCGGCACGGTGGCAGCGCCGTGGGCTTGAGTGGGAAAGATGGAGGGTTGATCCGAAGCAAACCGCTCACGGCCAAGGCCTGGGCCGAGAGTCTGGAACGGGATTGGGACGGAGAGGACGGCGACTTTGGCTTGGTGGGGGACATTGAAAAGGTGGACCCGGGACTTCTTCGGAATCTTCAAGAGGATCACTACATTCCCGTCATCGCCCCCATCGGATCAGATCGGCAAGGCAACACCTACAACATCAACGCCGACCTTGTCGCCGGCGCCGTGGCCGGTGCGCTCAGAGCCGAAAAGCTCGTCATGATGACCGACATCAAGGGTATTCGCGACGCCAAGGGACATCACCTCTCGACCGTCTCGCGCAAGGACGTTCAGCGAATGGTCAAAAAGGGTGTGATTACGGAAGGCATGTTGCCCAAGGTCCATGCCTGCCTCGATGCGCTGGAGGCCGGCGTCGGGAAGGCCCATATCATCGACGGGCGCATCCCGCACGCGGTTTTGCTGGAAATCTTTACACGGCGTGGCATCGGCACGGAGATCGTGTCCTAAGCTTGGCCTCAGCCGATGAGTCATCGCCTCCGCGCCCATCTCGAAGCGCTCGTCGGTGAACGGCATCCCCTGTCCGCTCCGCTCCATCTCCAGCAAGTGGAACAGTATCTGGTGCGGCAATTGGCCGCCGCCGGCTTAGCCGTCACCACACAGGAATTTCACGCCATGGATGGACTTCACCGGAACGTGATCGGAACCGTTCGTCCAACCCCGATATCGCCGAAGGAGGTAGGGCCCCCTTTAATTCTCGCCGCCCATTACGACACGGTGGAGGGCTCGCCTGGCGCAGACGACAACGCCAGCGCCCTGGCCGTTCTGCTAGAGGTCGCGCACCGGATTGGATCCGAACGGTTCCAGCGGCCGGTGCAGTTCATCGCCTTTGCACTCGAAGAACCAGGACTGTTCGGAAGCCAGGCCTACACCACACATCTGGTCACAGGGGGGCAATCGATCCAGGGAGCCATCGTGCTGGAATGTGTCGGCTACGCCAGCAACGAAGAAGGATCGCAAACGATCCCCCCCGGCGTGCCCATCTCGGTCCCGACCACCGGCAATTTTCTTGGTGTGATCGGCAATCAAGCATCAGCCCTCTTCACCCAGAGCGTGGCTCACACCATGGCCCGGCACCTGCCGATCATCCCGCTCATCGTTCCAGGCAACGGCGAACTGTTGCCGGACACCAGACGAAGCGACCACACCGCCTTTTGGGAGCGGGGCTTCCCCGCCGTGATGCTGACCGACACGGCCAACTTCCGAAATCCCCATTATCACCAACCCACCGATACGATCGACACATTGAATCTGGATTTTGTGGAGTCCGTCACTGAGGCCCTCACGGCGGTAGTCATGGAACTGGCTAAACGGGAGGCGCAAGAAACCGGCTCGTAGCCGAACCGAGCCCCACTAGCACTCACCCTACACCGATTGGCACGATCGGCAACAAGGGAGGAGCCACCGTCCTTGCGGCAAATGCCACTGTGCTCAGCAGTCTCGAGATGACCGTTTCACCGGAGACCAGACGCGAGATCCGTCGCCTCTTCGACCGACTCGATTACCATCGGCTCGGTCCGATCTATTGCTACGAAGGGGGCGATGAGTTCTGGCAGGCCAAACGAAGGCCCTGTGAACGGCTAGGCCTCAAGCTGGCCGAAGCACTGGTGAACAAGCTGCAGCGCGGCGGCCGAAGCCTCTACGTCGGCGCTGGAGTCACGGAATTGCCCTGTCTTCTGGCCGAATCGTTGGAATTGCACCGGCAAGTCGAACCCTACAACCTCCGCCGGGCCGAAGTAGCCGTTCTCAACCGTGCTTGTCAGGGCAGCGGGATCACCTTTCGGGCGCGAACCGCCGAAACAGCTCAGGGCCCGTTCGATCATCTCTGGATCGTGAGCGTGTTGAACGACCCAGAGCGGTTTCCCGACCTCTCAGCCCTATCCTATGGAAACGCGAACCCGATCACGTTCAACAGCACACGCTTCGAACGGCAGCGCCGCATTGTGCTGTCGATCGTCAACCGATGCCTGGCCAAGCTGAGCTTGCCCGCCCTGGTCACCACCTCCGTCGAAGAAGTGGTCTGGATCGCCGACTGGTGCCACCGGCACCGAGTACCCTATCACGTGGAGCGGAACTACTACCCGACGGCACTGGTCGGTGACCCCGTGTGTTTTGTCCGCCTCGGTCGAGGTCTTATCCGAAAAGGATGCTCCCCCAACATGGAGCCGGGCTGATCCCGCCCCCTCTTGTACTCTCGACAAGAGGGAAAGAAGGCAACAAGGTATTGGAGAGCGGCAGCGCGTGTCCCTCACTCCCATCAGTTGAGCGAGAGCTACTCCCGCTCTAGACACCCTCCAATCGCTGGGCCGCCAATCACTGGGCGACCAATTGCTGGGCGACCATGGGGGCCCTCGGCGGCCAACGAAGTCGGGATTGCTTCCCGTCAGAGTAAGCGCACAAATGGATGATCTTCGGCAAGAGTTCGTGCCCCAGCCCAACGGCCCGATCTCCGGGGACCAAAGCAGAGCCAAGCAGACAGTGGAAGCAGCTCCCTTCCAGAAGGAAGGTGCCAGAACAAACAACGAGGCGGCGTTCGTGACTCATGGCCCCAAGCGAGAGCCCTCTTCGAGGCCACAGACGAGCCTTTCGCCCCTGAGATCCCGACACCCCCGCGGTTACTCCTTCCTCCGGCATCAGATAGGATCGACCTTGACATCATGATGCGAGAGAAGTAGCTTCAAAGCATGCGTACCACCCTGACCCTCGATGACGACGTCGCCGCCAAGCTTAAGGCAGAGGCTCGCCGCTTGGGCCTCTCCTTTCGAGAGACGGTCAATGCCGCACTGCGGCGCGGCCTCGCGACTCAGCGCTCTGTTTCTCGGAAGCCATTCAGGGTCATGAGTCGAGACCTCGGGAACCCTCAGCCCGGCCTCACCTTGGACAGCATCGCAGACCTGATCGAGCAGGTGGAAGGTCCGCTCCACCGATGATCCTCATTGATGCCAACCTGCTCCTCTACGCCTACCACCCGAGATCTGCTCAGCACGAAGCCAGTCGCGCATGGCTAGAAGCCACACTGTCCGGCTCAGAATTGGTGCGCTTTGCCTGGCTCACGATCTGGGCGTTTCCCAGGGTTTCCACCAGCCCCCGTGTGTTCGAGCATCCCTTCTCAACATCCGAAGCCGAAGCGGTGGTTTCGTCCTGGCCGGAACAACCGGTGGCCGGAATCCTCGATGCAGGTGAACGTCACTGGGACATCCTCTGCCGTCTCTTGCGCACGGGGCAGGCCACCGGCCCGCTGGTCATGGATGCCGTGTTGGCCGCGATTGCCATTGAGCACGGGGCAGCGCTTTACACCACGGATCAAGATTTTTCCCGCTTCCCCGGCCTCAAGTGGACGAATCCCCTGACGGCGGCCGATTCCCCTTGACTTGGCTCTCCAAGGTGAGATCCTCGCCTCTTCGCAAGCCCCTCTCCCATCACCGAGAAGAGAATGGAAGAGAATGATTGATATCTGCTCCCAAGACGATCGATTCCCATGGAAGTAACCTTGGGTTCCGACTGGTGCGACCGCCATCAGGTATCCTACCACCTGGAGCGGAACTCCCCCCGACAACCCTGGTCGTCCATTTCTCCTCTCATGTCCTCCTCGAATTCTTCCAGCCCTGAGTCAGCGAAAGGGCTCATCCGCTGAGTTGAGCAGACTGTCATCGATAGACATCTTTGCGGTGCTCGATGGAGAGCACGTCCAACCACTCAGAGCCAACACGGCGGTAGAGGATACGATAGGGCCAAACGCGGTAGGACCAGACCTTCTCTTTCTGGAACCGACCCTTAAGCGGCTTGCCGTCGCTCGGATTCCGAGCGAGATGGCGGAGCGTTTCTTTGATTCTGTCTTTGGTCGGTGGGTCGAAGGCCTCAAGATCCTTCAGGGCCTGAGGGGTCAGGCGGACTTGCCTCACTGAGCCTCACTAAAGACTTCTTTGAAGGAATGGAACTTGCCGGCTTTGGCTTCCTTCAACCCCTGCTCCAGGGCCTTGACCGCCTTCGGGTTCGCCAGCAGCTCGAGTGTCTCTAGCCAGCTCTCGAACTCGTCGGCGCTCATCACGACGGCCTTGGGCACACCGTTTTTCGTGACGATGTATCGCTCGGACAGCCGATCCACCCTCTCCACAATCGCGGAGAACCGGTTACGAGCCTCTTTGAGGGAAATGGTCTTGCTCATCATTGCCTCGTGTTGATCCAAAGTGTACAGAATTGTGGCGACATCATCAAGGCCGCAGAAGAAAGGGGGCACGGCCGTTTCGCAGTTGCTAGACAGCTATGCCGCCCCTCCTCTAAGAGTGGACAACGGCTGAGCCAGGTCCTGGAACCACACCTTTCCTTGATTCACACGCTTGGTCGGCAACTCGCCCTGGCATCGTGCAACCCAAGCGGTCCACGATCGCTGGAAGCCGAGAGCCCTCTCAACAAGAGACAATCGCGATCAGCTCACATTGAGCAAAAGCACAACCCGACAGCCCTGGTCGGTGGCCGGTGTGCGTCATCCGCCTGTCTCAGATCTCTGTGGGGAACGCGGAAAGGAAAAATTCGCGCTACACCACAAACCCCGTCGGCCTTGAGGGGGGATTCAGGTAGGTGCGGGCGTAGCGCACGTAGTTGTCGGCTGATTCCTTGATCCAGGCCAGTTCTTTGTCTGTCACCGGCCGTTTCACCTTGGCCGGTGAGCCGAGTATCAAGCTCTTGGGCGGCACAATCGTTCCTTCCGTGACGAGGGCCCCGGCTCCGACGATCGACCCTTCGCCGATCACCGCTCCATCCATCACGATCGCGCCCATGCCGACCAGCACCCGATCCTCGATCGTGCAGCCGTGCAGCACCACATGGTGGCCGATGGTGACCTCGCTGCCGATCACAAGCGGGTGAGTATCGTGCGTCACGTGGAGCATGGAGAGGTCCTGCACATTGGTCCGATCGCCGATGCGGATATAGTGCACGTCGCCGCGGATCACGGCGTGGAACCAAACGCTGCACTCCTCGCCCATCACCACGTCGCCGATCACGACGGCCGTCTCTTCGACGAAGCAGGACTTGGGAATTTTGGGCAGGATACCCTGAAACGCCCGAATCATGCGGCCATGCTACCGACACCCGATTGATGAATCAAGGACGTAGAGGGCTCCCCCGCCGATTGTCGCCGCTCTCGCGATGGTCAGGCCCGATGGGTCGAGCAACAGGTTAGAGTCTGGCCGTCAATCCGGCCGGACCGCCATTCTTTGTAAAACCCAAAGGCCTTGAGGGCCCATTCCTCACCAGGGCAGCCCTGCATAGTCATGGCCACTTCGAGGAACTCGATCAATTCCTCCTGCGTAACACCTTTCTCGCAGGCCATCCGCACATAGGCCCGAAGGCAAGGCTCGCAGCGGATCGCAATCGAAATGGCCATCGCGGTCAGCAGTTTGTATTTGGCCGGTACGGCGCCATCCCGATAGGCCTCTTGCCGCATCCGGACCAACCCGCCCGTTACCTTGGGACTCAGCCGTCGCAGCTCGGCAAACAGGGTTTCCTCCGTCATCTGTGCTGTCGTCTGCTGCTCCATTCGCTCGCCCTCCTTCTCCCAGACCATCCTTGATTGATCAACCAGGCAAGGGCCGGGCCCGATAGGTCGAGAGCGCCGTGCTCGCCGACTCGACCGCTTTGACTAACGCCTCCACTCCTGTTTGACCCGGATCGAACGTGATCAGCGCCTTCGTGTCCGTATAGTCATTGAGCAAGCCCCACTTGGTGCCGACCTTGATTTCGACGGTCTTGACGCCGGGCAGTTTCTGAAGGGCGGCACGCACGTCCTTCACGCACGACCCGCAGGTGACCCCTTCAATTTTGAGCGTCACGGTCTGCTCCCCGCTTCCTGCTACAGCCGAGGTGTGCTGCCAAGTTTCTCCCACTATCACGAGCGCAAGCCAGCTCAACACGAACAACGCAAGCTTCAGACGATTGGGATGTGGCCTCATAACAATCCCTCCTTCGCATTTCGAATGGAATGCCCCTCATTCCAGCCCCAACCAATAGGGGGCCATGATGAACGCCAGCGCGAGCCCGGCCAGAGTCCAGAGCAGCCACCTCGTCACTCGATGCTGGGCAGGCCGCTCACAGACCCCGTCAGACCCACACGCAACGACCGGCCTACGATAGACCAGATAAAAACTCACGGCGAAACATCCGACCGCCGCGGCGATAAACAACGGTCGATAGGGCAACAGGGCCTTCATGACGTCGGCCGTTCCAGCCCAGAACCCAGTCGCTCCAGCCCCCACCCCCACTGCCGCGAGCAGGAGCGGCCCCAAGCAGCAGACAGACGAGACCACCGCCGCCACCACCCCACCGACCGCCGTGGTCGTGCTCACCCGCCGACCGTAGTGATTCTCTTGGTCCTCCGCCCTTATCATCCCCGTCACCTGCCCCTTCACCCTCCACTTTTATGGCGGCGCTGGTTTTCCTTGGCGCGACCCTTGCCACCTCTTCCCCCATTGGACTTTTTGGACTTTCCTCCATTGGACTTGGAATTGGACTCCAACGTTGGAGACTCCAGGCTGGCCAGGATGGGGCAGTGCTCCGTCGGCCGTCCCGCCCGGCAGGACCGGATGAAGGTCCGGAGCACCCGGGCCAGCGCTTCCAGATCACGAATCTTGGCCTCCACCGTCACGAGCTTGGCCTGGGCGGCCTGCTGCACCTCGTCACATCGGGCAGCCGACGAGACACGCAAGTTTAGGAGCCCTTCAATTTCCCGCAGCGTGAACCCCAGAGCCTGCGCATTCCTGATGAAACGGAGCCGTTGGAGCGCCTCTGCTCCATAGAGACGATAGCCGGAAGGCAGCCGCGAGGTGGGCAGCAGCAGACGTCGCCGCTCATAGTACCGAACCGTCTGCACACCAACGCCACCCGCTTCGGCCAATTGCCCGATCGTGCGAATGGGACCTGCCTCGCCCATTCTGACCCATCCACCCCCTTCCCTCACACTGATACTCTACACCCTCTACCAAGGTACAGGGTCAAGGTGCGAGCGAAAGGGGCGCGCGGCGGGTCTCCCCCAGCCCTCTCCGTTGACACCCTTTCCACTCGTTCCGTAGACTGCCCGCATGTCTGCACCATTGATCATGCCCCGCCGCGCCAAGCGCGAAAATCCGGTCGGTGGACAAGACCGCACCGCCACCATCGGGTTCGTCAACCTCGGCTGTTCCAAAAACCAGGTCGATTCCGAAGTGATGCTCGGCACCCTCGCCCGTGAGGGATTTCGCCTCACTGGCGATCCGAGCGAAGCCGAAGTCGTTATCATCAACACCTGCGGGTTCATCGAAGAAGCCAAACAAGAGTCGATCAACGCGATCATCGAACATGGAGCGTTGAAACAGGCCGGCTCCTGCCGCGTGCTGATCGCCGCCGGCTGCTTGGCCCAGCGGTACCAGGGGGAACTGCTCAAGGAACTGCCGGAACTGGACGCGGTGGTCGGGACCGGCGAGTTCGGCAAAATCGCCGACATCTGCCGCGACCTGCTCGCGCCCAAGCAACGGCACCGGCGGCTGTGGATCAGCCAGCCGCCCTATCTCTACGACGACCTGGCGCCGCGGCTCAGGCTCGGCGCGCGCCACAGCGCCTATGTCAAAATCGCCGAAGGCTGCAATCGCAACTGCACCTTCTGCGCCATTCCGCT
>JANDJC010000065.1 GCA_024331045.1 Nitrospira sp. | reverse complement strand
GTGGGGCGATAAACGCAAGGGGCGCGCCTCTCCATCGGAGATGAGGAAAAGGAGATACTCGCTGGCTCAGAAACTGGCTCAGAAATGGTAGCCGATTCCCGCCGCGACGTGAAAAATGCTGTACAGGCCGCTGATCCCGAACGTTTGATCGAGTGTGCTGACGTGGGCCAGATTGTATTTCCCTTCCGCGAACAGGGCCCAATGCTGGGTCGCCAAGTATTTGAGACCGAACTGCGCGTTGAGGCCCGGCACGAATTGCCGACCTTCGATTTGATCGGCACCGATAAAATAGAAGCCGCCGACGCCGACGCCGACATAGGGTTGGACGACCGAGCCGGGATAGCGGGCAATCAGATTCAAGGCAAAGGTGATGACACGAAGGTCCGACTTATTCAAAGCTAGCTGTGATTTGCTGCTCACGGAGGCGGGGCAGTTGGGCGGAGGTCCGATCTGCGAACAGAGTGTTGCTGATGCGGGAGTGTTCGGCTGATAGGTGACCTGGTGGGAGGTATCGAGCTTCTGTGCCTTGATGTCCGGTGTGGTCGTGAACACTTCCGCCTCCACGCCGAGCCACGGCAGTTTCATGTCATTAAAAAAGTATCCGACTTTGCCCCCGTACATGGCGGAGCTCTTGAGGGAGATGTCAGAGGTGGTGAAATGCTGATAGAGGGTGCCTCGTCCAAGATCATTGCGAGGCTCATCGGCTTGAGGAAATTGCTGCCTAGCCAGCCGTTCGCCCCTCAAGGGCATGGTCACGTCGTTGAAATCCCCGCCAGTACTATAGCCGCCATAGCCCGCCACGTACCATTCGGCCCGCGTGTCGCAGCCTCCATCCAGGATCAGAATGCCGAGGACCCCCACCACTGCCACTATCACCTGCTGGACGGATCTCAAAGCTGCCTCCTGTTGTTTACGTGTCAACAAGCCAACCATGCTGGCTGGTCAGCGGATAACCATCTTCATGCCTCAATGAGCCCTACGCCCTGTCGTCATCCGACGGCCCGCGCATTATCCGAGCAAAGGAGTAACGGACCTATGACGCGGGGATTAACTTTCGGTTAACTCCTCTGACCGTTATGAAGAGTGCGTTGATGGAGGCTGCAGGAAGCGCGCAACCACCAATCCTAAGAAGTTGGCCTAGGAGTTTGAGGCGATCTCCTGACACGTCATCCTTGGCCCGACATGTTCGCCGGCTGTCTCGGTTCTTCGCACAGGAAGGATGCGGAAACGGCTAACGCAGTTCGTAGGTCAGAGTCGTTGGTTGGTTGTGGCGCACCACGTCGATCTTGACCACGCGCTCGTCTAAGAGTTGCGAGAAAATGGAGAGCAATTTCCCCGGATCTCTAATCTCGACGCCATTTACACGCTGGATCACGTCGCCGTACTGAAGCCCGGCCTTGTCGAAGAATCCTGACGGCAGCACGAAGTCGACTCGAAAGCCGTTGAGTTTGTCATGGGTAAAGAATGGGACGAGATGAGCTTGTCTCATGAGCTGAGTCGGATCGCCGACGACGGCGGCGACCTCGCGTCGGTCGAGAATGCGTTTGAGGGGAGGAGCAAAGGGTTTGGATGAGGAACCAGGTGCAGCAAGACTGCCCAGGGTGGAATCGGAGACGAACTGCTCGGGGGGATCGGAGAGAAAGGAGGCGGTGGCTGGGTCTCCTGGTGTCACGGCCAGAGGGAGCAATTCTTCGCCATCATCTTGGCCGATGATTACACCTTCCCGGGTAATGGATCGGATCACTCCCACATCCGGGATTTCATCGTCGAGATGGAACAAGCCTTGTTGCCTAGAGGCGATGTCTTCCAGTACAGCGGCTGGAGCAGAGTCGCCAAGAACGAGGCCGATCAGTCGCACTTTCTTGGCAACGTTGAAGGAAGGTCTTGCCGATTGGACGGGGTTCTCAGGTTCGCCTGCTCGCGGCGATTCCGCCGGTAGGGCAAATAACCCGCTGCTCTTGATGAGGTCTGCAAGCTGGATTGCCTCGCCGTCGGTGATGGGAAAAGAGACGTCGGCCGCCGCTTGTGTGGAATGGGGTAAGGGACTAGCCGCCAGTTCGTGCTCGACGATCGCGTTGATCGAATGGGCCAACACCATGGTCATGCCGATGACGCTCAGCGCCATCAAGGCAATACGGCGAGCAGTTGCTCTAGTGCGGATGCTGGTCATGGCTTTGGGATGCTGGTCATGGTTTTGGATTGCATGCGTGTTGCGCCAAGGAAGCTAGACCCCCCGCGCATCGCGCTGACGAGAACCTTATGACAATCCACGTCTGAGCTCAAGAGGGGAGGATGATCGCCCACCAGGAATTAACGCTGTTCCAAGTTGTCAGTAACGCCGCCGTAACAGGTGATCCGTAATAGTCGTCAGGCTGAAGTAGGCCGGATCGACCGCCCATCGACAGCCCCTTGTGTATTCCCGATATTCCCGAAGGGGTCAGGGGTATGCGGATGTGAAGTCGTGAAGTGAGTGATAGGGCTTGGGGCGGCGACATGCCAGCATGAAACCACATGAGTCTCTGCTGATCATCTACCATGGAGTACCGAGGAAGCGAGTGGAGATGGCGAGCTGGCTGGGAGGGGTGACCGTGGTGGGTATGCTCATGGGGGTCATGGGGGCGGGAGTTGCCGAGGCCGGCGCTGGTCCGGTCATGAGACCTCTTCCACACCGACCAATAGAGCAACAAGTCGCTTCGTCTGCTCAACCTCCGTTGAACGTCGCCTTAAACGTCGCCTCAAATGACCGCGGTGACGGTGTGACGACCGTTCCCTCGGTCTCCCCAAACCAGCCGAGGGAGCGTCAGTCGCTGCCAACGGAGCCAGAGGGCTTTACCATCTCGGAGTTTGTGGTGGAAGGGAGCACATTGCTGCCGCCGGACAAGATTAACGAAGTAGTCGGGAAGTTCAAGGGAGAGGGCAAGACTATCAAGGACGTGGAACGGGCCAGGCTGGAGCTTGAGAAAGCCTATCAGCAGATGGGATATCCGACGATCTTGGTTGTCGTGCCGGAACAGACAGTGGAGCAGGGCACGATCAGGATGGAAGTCATCGAAGGCCGACTCTCACGTGTGGAGGTCACGGACAACCGATATTTCTCGAAGGCGAATGTGCAAAGCAAGCTGCCATCAGCGCGGATCGGAGCGTTGCTCTATGAGCCCGAGTTCGTCAAAGAGTTGGATGCTGTCAACGCCAATCCCGATCTCAAGGTCGCTCCCATCCTCAAGCCGGGAAGCGAAAAGGGAGATGTGGAATTGGAATTGCGAGTCAAGGACCGGCTCCCGCTGCACGCCAAAATCACCGCGGACAACAAGGGACCCTACACCACTCCCCTGCATCGTCTGACGTGGGAAGCGCAATACGCCAATATGTGGGACGCCGATCATATCCTCACACTGCAAACCACGCAGACCCCGACGGATTGGGGAGCGGTGCAGGCCTACGGGTTCAGCTATGTGGCGCCGATCGGTTGGCCCGACCGGCTGTTGGCCGTCTATGCGTCCAAGGTCCTGAGCAATTCCGTCTTGGCCGGCACGTCTCTGCCGATCAGCGGCGGGAACGTGGCGGTGGCCGGCAATGCAACCATGGCGGGGATGCGCTATCTGTTTCCAATCTTCAAAGAGAGCACGTTTAAGCATCAGCTCTCCCTAGGGCTCGACTTCAAGCGGCTTGAGGAGACGGAAGCGACCTTCCCCGGCAACCTTGGCACGGCGCTGGTGTTGGGGCCGATTCAATATCTGCCAGCATCGATCGGTTATGCCGGCGCCTATCCCGATCGGTATGGAACCACGACGTTTAACGCCACCGTGCTGGGGTATGTCGCGGGGCTGATTCCCGGAGGGCGAAAACAAGACTTTCGAGGAGACCCGAACAACATCGATCAGAATCCCGGCCAACGGGCTTCGTCAAGCGGGACGTTCGGCGTCATCAAAACGAGTCTCAGCCGCATGCAGCCGTTGCCGGGAGGATTTCTCCTGTCCGGCCGCATCGATGGCCAATGGGCGACCGAACCGCTGATTCCCGCGGAATCCTATTTCGCCGGCGGCATGGATACCGTTCGCGGATACGTCCAAAGTTCCGCGCTCGGCGACAATGCCTTTTTCTGGCGGGCGGAACTCTATACACCGGACCTGCCTCCTGTCCCTCTTGATCACTTTTGGCAACGGCGTCGGAGTTCGGAATGGAAAGCAACCGTCAAATTTCTCGGATTCTACGACTATGCGCGATTGTGGGTGCAGAAGGCTCCCGCCGGACAAACCGATCTATTCCGCTTGGAGGGTGTGGGTGGGGGCCTTCGCCTGAGAGTCGAGCCAATCAACTTGACCCTGTCGTTTGATCAGGCCGTAGCGTTGCACGATGCGGCGGATACAAGAAAAGGGGATACCTTCGCGCACTTTCTCTTGAGCGTGGGATTTTAACGCGATTGGAGCAACACCAAATGGGATCGACCGCGAGCACGAAACGATGGCAAAAGGCCGTTTTGAAAGTAGTGGGCCGATGGGCCGCGACGGGGATGCTGGCGTGGGAACTCTCAGTGGGGCTCGCCGTTCCGCTCCACGCGGAGGTCGTCATCACGGATGTGGTGCACGGCCGGGTGGAGGTCCGCCCGCCGCAGACCCAGCTTGACGGTCGAATCAGAACCGACGTCGTGCAGTCCACGGCTCGGGCGATCGTGCACGCGAGCGATTTCAACATCGCGCCCAACCACGTGGTCAACGTGATTCAACCGAATGTGTCATCTTGGATGCTGGCCCGCGTATTTGGACCGGCGACCCACATTGACGGCGCCCTCAATGCCACCGGCTCGCTCATTCTTCTCAATCCCAACGGAGTCTTGATTGGACCGACGGGCCAAGTGAACGTCGGCGGCCTCTTCGCGGCCTCGACGTTGGCGATGAGCAACAGCAACTTCCTCAACGGCGTGTACCTGTTTCAGGACAGTGGAACGAACGGTATCGTGCGCAATGCTGGCACCATCAACGCGGGTGTGGAAGGAGTGTATCTCTTTGCACCAAATGTGGAGAATGCCGCCACCGGCGTGATTACCAGTCAGAACGGTCAGGTGACACTGGGAGCGGGGAGAACAGCATTCCTCTCGAATCGACCTGATGGGAGGGGCTTTTTTGCCGAGGTGACGGCGCCTGCCGGCGAGGCGCTGAACCTTGGCCAGTTGTTGGCCGACGGCGGTCAGGTGACCATGGCTGGGCGGGTCGTCAATCAGGGCAATCTGGTTCAGGCCAACAGCGTTGTGCAGCGCAACGGCCGAATCGAACTGGTCGCGAGCGAGCGGATCACTCTGCAAGCCGGCAGTCGCACGAACAGCAGTGGGAGCGAAGAAGGAGCCCACGGCGGCACGGTTGTGGCGTGGGCGGCTGATCGCGATGCAGGTGGGACTCGCATCAACGGCGTGGTGACCGTTGAAGCCGGGGCGGTTGTGGACGTCGGCCCCGCTGCCGGAGGCGTCGCCGGAGAGGTGTGGCTCGGCGGGACCGTGACGGCTAACGGTCTGGTCCATCGGCTGATTCCCAATCAAGTCACGCTCGGCGACAGCCAGCTCTTGGCCCTGGCGTCGAACGTGGGACGGGGAGAAGTCAACGTCTTAGCGATGGATGACATTCGCGTGACTGTCGGCCCGTCGGCCCCTCTCGATTATTTGGCGATTCCCTCCGGGCAGAGGGGGACGTTCCACCTGCTTGCGGGCCGTGACCTCACCTGGACCAACAGCCGATTTGCCAGCCAGAGTGTTCCATGGAACATTGTCGCCAGGGCAAGGAACGATGTGATCGTCAACGCCAGCGAAGTCAGCACGACGGGAGGAGCCAGTATCCATCTGCACGCTGGACGGGACCTTTCCTTGGTCGATGGAAGCTTGACCTTTGCTCGTGTGCACACCGCGAACCTTGGCCATGAAATTCTCGGGGGCGATATCAGCCTCACGGCCCTGCGGGATATTGTGGCTCCGAGTCCGTTCGGACGCTCGAGCGACGGAATTTCTCTGCCGGGCATCCATGTCGGACTCCCCGGCAACCTAACGATTCGCGCCGGGCAAGACCTCCGAGGGCCGGCAGCGCCGAATCCAATGGTCAGGCCTCGAGCGTTCGGCTTTACCCTGCAAGGCGGGATTGCTGACGTGGCGGCCGGGCGCGATATTGGAAGTGACACAGCGCCTGTCAATCTGGTTCTTGGAGGGTTCACGGACAATGGCGACGGAACCTATACTGTGCCGGCAGCGGCCGCAAATCTCAATGCGGGCCGGTCGATCTATTTTAGTCTCGCGGAAGATTTCGGTCTGCGGGAAGCAGGGATCTTGACGGCCAATGGAACGACGAGAATCGATACCGGCACGGTGCTGCGGACTCCCTTGATCACCACAACCAGGACCGATGAATCGACAGGGTTACCGATTCACATGTTACCGACTCAATTAAACCTCGCAGCACGGACCGGTGACGTGCTCATCCAACAGGATCGGCCGACGGGGGCATTCGCCAATGAACGAAGGCTGCTCCCCTCGGTCTTCTCCGCCAGGGCCGATCAAGGGAACGTGACTTTTGTAACCGGCAGCTCCCCGCTGCGATTCTGGCCCTCGAACGAAGGGCGGATCCAGATTCATGCGCATCAGGCGATCAGGGGATTGGGGCCGTTGCAAACCGTGCCCGATCAAAATTCCGTGCTAATCTTTACCGGACTCCCCAGCGATCCAGCCGCCCGCTGGGTTCGCGTCAGCCGAAGCGAAGCGTTGGCGGATCCCTTGTTGGCAAGGTGGTTTTATCAATGGGGAGACCTCAGCTTCGTAAATGGAAGCCCCTTGAGTCCTCTTCCTCCCGGCCTCGTCGGCTTGCCCCCGGCAAGTATTCGTGAAAAACCCCTCATCTTGGAGCGAAGCACATCCCCCGGGATTGTCACCTTGTACCCTGGTGACGTCCGGTCACTGGTGGGGAGGGACGTGACCGAACAAGATCTAGGGCCTGCGCTTCAGACAACCGCCCCCCGTCCGCTCACCCGCGGTCTGGCGATCTCTTTTTCGACGGAGCAAGGTGACATCGAATCATTGCAGCTCAATTTTTTGAGTCCGTTTTTGGGACAAACCACCATCAGTTCCGGAGGCGATATTCGGAGCGTCCTGCTCAATATCTCCACGCCGCAATTGCCGGGTGACCGGCCATCGGCGATCGTTCATGCCGGGGGCTCGATCGATTTAACGAGAGTGCCGGGTTTCAATACATCGGGTATCCGGTTTTTCGGCAATGGGACCGCGGAGGTCCGCGCCAACGGGAATCTGAATTTGGGCGACAGTTTTGGAATCATCCATCTGCTCGGCAATACCCGTGATACGGTCGCCCAACGAAGACAAGGAGGAGTATTGGACATCGGAATCGGCGGGCGTATCGAGATGACCCAATCTCAGATCGCGACCTTCAACGGGGCGGCGATCTTCATCCATGGAGCGGACGGAGTGCGTGTTGCCGATGAGGCCGGCCGAATGATTCCAGGAGCGGTCGAAGTGAGAACGTTACTTGTCGATCGAGACGGCACCATGGTCTTGGCCTTGCCGAATGAGAGCGGCACAGCCGTTCCCATTCAAGCCTACAGAACGGTTCTTCCCGTCGGTCAAACGATCGAACAAAACGTGTTTACGGCGCAGGACGTGTCAAACGGTCGGCTTGAATTGGTCTGGAAGCCGCTGTTTGTCGAGCAGACGGGGCAACTGTTTTTGGTCGGAGGACAGAGGGTTCGTCAAGGAGATCAAAGCGTGTTCCAAGAAAAGGTGGTCGCCGTCGACTTGAATCCGGCCAGGGGGTCCGATGGCACTCCGATTCTTGTTGATGGAAGGCCGGCGTTAGTGGATGGGCGCATCGTGCTCGAAGTCGGTGGGCAACGGGTGTCTGTGGTGACGCCGGTCGGCGGGGGGGTGAACATCGGCGGCACGGTGGCGACTCGGAATGCGGAGGAGGCCGGCATTGTGACCCTGCGAGGCGGCGACATCACGATTCTCGCGACCGGCGATGTGGATGTGAACCGCTCCCGCGTCGGCACCTTCGATAGTGGCAATATCCTGATTAAATCCACGTCCGGGACGATCAATGCCGGTAGCGGAAGCAGAAATGAGCGGTCGCTGTTCGTCATCGACAATGGAGACGGAACCAGCACTCCGGCCACAGTGCCGGGCAGCGGGATCTTCACCTGGGAGCGGGACGATCCGGACATGACGACGTTACCCTTCCCCAAGTTTGATACGCCGGCGATGGAGGCGTTGAAGGTGGATATTGCCAAGCGGCGATTTCTGGGGCGCGATACGAGCGACCTCGAAGCTCGGTTCAATCGATTGAGCAGAGAGCGGACGGTAGAGTATGACCGCATTTTCGAAGAATTCATTGCTGCGCCATTCGGCCCGGGAAGCCGACCCCTCCAGCTCGGCGATATCAGTCTGATCGCTGCCAGAAATATCGATGTGCCGTCGGCCGGGATCAGGGGCAGGCGTATTAATCTGGAGGCCGGAGAATCATTGAACCTCTTAGGCGGGTTGATCATCGGAAAAACCACGTTTACTGCCTCGACGGTTTCCGGTTCTATCGGCGCCTTTGCCGGTGCTGCAGCAGGATCCGTGGGAGGCGCATCCGTCTCGGCGGCGGGCGGAGCCGGAGGCAGCTCGGTTGGGGGCTTAAGCGGGGTGACCTCGACGGTCTCGGCAACCTCGGCGGCGACGAGTACAACGTCATCCACCGCTGCCAAGTCTGTCGAGCAAGTTCAGCAGACCGCTGAAGAATCGGCAGGAGCAGCAGCGCCGGCTGCTCAACCGGGCGCTGGCGACAGACGACAGGTGGCTTCGGCCGATACGGAAAAAAGCAAGAAAGCCCAGGCGGCACGGTCGATGCGCATGGGGCGCGGGGTAATCATTCAGGTGGATGTCAAGCCGGCCACCCGGTAAGGAAGGAATCATCAGCTATTTACTGGAAAGGATCAAACAACCATGGATATGAGTTCTGGTGGCGTTGCGTTTGCGTTGAGTCACGCGACGTTGGAAGGAAAGATCACCATTTCGGTCCTGCTCGTCTTTTCACTGGTCAGTTGGACGATCATCGTCAATAAGTTTCGCCAACTGGGAAAGGCCAAGAAAAGAAACGGTCTGTTTTTAGAGGCCTACTCCCAGTCCCGTGACCTCCTCAGTTTATTCAGTAAAGGGCCCCTTAAGGAATTTCAAGGGTCGCCGATGTACGACCTGTACTACGGGGGGTGCGAAGAGCTGAAGGCTCAACAAGAAAAGTATGGAGCCGAGCGAGTGCCCCGTCATGGCATGAACGCCGTGAGGATTGCCTTGGAGAGGGTCTTGGGAGAATCGGCGGTCAGTTTGGAATCGGGCATGATCGTTCTGGCCACGGCCATCAGCGGCGGGCCGTTCGTCGGTCTGTTGGGGACGGTCTGGGGGGTCATGGATACGTTCTCGGGTATCGGCCGCGCCCAGCAGGCCACCTTGACGACCATGGCGCCCGGTGTGGCCTCGGCCCTGGTCGCCACCGTAGCAGGATTGATGGTCGCGATTCCGTCACTGTTTTGCTACAACTATCTCGTGACTAAAACCAAAGCGTTGACCATGGAGCTGGACAATTTTGCGGCCCATCTCGAGACGGTGTTTATGGCCGAGTATCTCCTGGAGAAAAATGGGGCGACGGACGAAGATGTGGAGGATTATCGTCCAGGTGGACGCCGGCAAGAAGCGGAGCCCTCCGGTGCGGCGACGGCGCACTGAATGACCTAAGAGGGACTGTACACGACCAAACACATGAGGATGAGTCATGAGACGGTTTTCAAAAAAAACGCACGGGGCGGTCGCTGATATCAATATCACGCCGCTGCTCGATTTGGCGTGGGTGCTCCTGGTCATCTTCATCATCACCACGACCGCGATGGTGCAGGGCATCGAGTTGAAGTTGCCGGAATCGACGCCCCATGAAACGGATATGGAGAGCAATACCCCAACCCTCTCCGTCAAGAAAAACGGCGACGTGTATCTCGACGAAGAGAAGGTCAAGCTCAGTGAGTTGGAACAGTTGATCCGCGATTTGAAGGCAGCCAAAGGCGGCAAGTTGCCGCTGGTGCTGCGTGGCGACGCGGGCGTTGAATATAAACATGTCGTGGCGGTGTTAGACATTTTGCAGCGGATTCCCGTCGAAGATCTTGCCCTGGCCACGAAGCCGTTCAATGAACCATAAGGTTTCACCACGCCGCCTGGTCAGTGGCGCGTGACGTCTTCAAAGATGTGAGAAGCATGGAAAGGCTGGCGGGGTGCTTGCGGGGGGGTCGTCCGGGTGATTAATCCTGAGCGGGTGATGCGCGATGGCTGGTTATCGGGGATTCGAAAAAAAGAAGAGCAAGCTCGGCACGACGTTGCTCATTGTCGGTTTGATTCACGTCGGTATTGCCGCAGGCCTCTACTGGATCTCACAAACTGAGTGGGGCCAGAGCCTGATCAAGGTGTACAAGCTCACCGCGTTTGAAAAGAAAGAACCGCCGCCTCCACCGGAGAAACAACCGGAGCCAGAACCAGAACCGCCCAAGCCGGAACCCAAACCGGAGGCTCCCATGCCGGAGCCCGAACCACAAGAGGCCCCTCCGCCTCCGCCGCCGGTAGCCGAAGCGCCTCCGCCACAGGTGGCCAACCTGCCGCCTCAGGTCAGTTCTGATCCGTTCGCCATCGGCAAGAATCGCAATCGCTTTTCTGGCTACTCGGAATTGCTCACCGCCATGATCCAGGCCAAATACCAGCAGCCACCCTCGCTGCCTGATGATTTGGAGTATGCCGTGCTCTGTGAGCTGGTGATTGACGAGGATGGGCGGGTGCTCCAGTATCGCTTGATCAATTCGTCGGGCAGCCTGCTGTTTGATCAATCGGCCCTCGATGCCTTGTCCAAGCTCACGCAGGTGCGTCCTCCTCCCGAGGGGATGGACCGCACCGTCATCGTCAAGTTTTTCCCGCCGTCGTAGCGCCCCATCCTTTTTCGCCGCTGCTTCTCTGGCTCACGGCTCTCTTGTTGAGCCGAAGAGCCTTGCTGCCCACCATCAAAATTAACGCAGTCTAAAGAATCGAGTCAGTCGCCTGTAACGGGGACGGTGTAAGTCTAGGACCTCCCTATGGAGGGGCCCTGCTGCTGTTGGGTGCTCGCAGAGGGGAAACTGCAGAGGGGGACGCTGCCAAGACGAGAAAAAGTTTAACGTCATGAGAAGCAACAACTTATCTGTCGGTAATGTGGCGATGATAAATGGTGACTGTG
>JANDJC010000064.1 GCA_024331045.1 Nitrospira sp. | reverse complement strand
AAACATTTAGCAAGATTGAGATTAAAAAGTTTACCGATTGAACTAAAATCTGTTTAACAAATAATATCTCGTGAGGAAAATTTACCTGCAGAAGAATAGCTTGACCGCTCTCAAGAGTTTGAGTATAGTCGCTGCTATGGCGTGGATCGACTATTATCGAATCTTGGGTGTCTCTCATGAAGCCTCGGACGAGGACATCAAGAAAGCCTATCGAAAACTGGTTCTGCAATATCATCCTGACCGCAATCCCGGAAGTCGCGAAGCGGAGGAGACCATTCGGCGAATCAACGCGGCCTACGAAATCATCGGCAACCCTGAGACGAGAAAAAGTTATGATCGATTGTCGTGGGGAGTGGAGTCTCATAGCGAGGCTGTTGACCTCGCCACCATTCTTCAAGACATGGAACGGACGCTCGTCGAAGAAGGGCGCAAAGAGCTGTTTGCAGTGATGATGCAGAATCTGGCCCGCCTTAAGGAAGAATTGATGGTGATTCGAAAACGAACGGTGGCAGCTCAGGGATATGATTCGTTTGTTGAGCCGATCGTGGAGGCGCGCGCCGCTGAGATCGTGGGCGAATTCATGACCGACGCCATGCAGGGTCGGGCTGAACGGCTCGTCAACGTCGCCACGCAGATGATGGTGTCGCAGGGGGTGGTCAGCCGTCATGATGAACAGGGAATTCGGCGATTGTCTCATCGGCTGGAGACCGCCCTGAACAAGGGACGGCTTCAAGGCATCGTGTCGGCACTGGCCCTGTTTTATGAACGACAGTAGGCGATCACTGTGTCAGGGGACCAGCCACAAAACGTCCCGCCTGCATGACACCGAGGATTCGGTCCCGATCCCGCAGATGGTCGATATGCGTCAATGGATCGCCATTGACCACTAACAGGTCGGCGATCATGCCCCGCGCAAGCGTACCGACCTGGTTTTCGATGCCGATCAAACGGGCTGCGTGTGACGTCGAGGCCATGATGGCTTCCTTTGGCGTCATGCCCAGCCCCACCATTCGTTCAAGCTCCTGAACATTGTCGCCGTGATAGTTGAACGGCGTGCCGGCGTCGGTGCCCATGGCGATTAAGAGTCCACGTCGATGGGCCAGTTTGAAACTGGCTTGATGCCGCTTAGTTAGGGCCCTGGCCTTGTCGAGGGCACTGTCAGGGATACCGCAACCCCGTCGGCAGGCGGCGGTGGTGGCTAAGGCGGAGAGGGTGGGGACCATGTAGACCGCATGGCGCTCAAACAGCCTCGCCGTGGCTTCATCCAGCAGGGTTGCATGTTCGATTGATCGGACGCCGGCGCGGATGGCGTTGGTCATACCGGTTCCTCCATGGGCATGGGCGGCGACCTTGCGCCCAAGCCGTTTTGCTTCTTCGACCGCGACCTGCAGTTCTTCGACCGTCATCTGGGCCTGATCGGGAGACGTGCCTGGTGTAAGGACTCCTCCGGTGGCGATCACTTTGATCACCTGAGCACCAGCGGCGACTTGAGCGGCTACTGCTTCGCGAACCTGTTCTGCTCCCTGGACTTCCCGTCCGATGAACCGGGCATGGCCTCCGATCATGCACAAGGCCTGACCGGCCCCAATAATACGGGGTCCTGGGAGAAGACCAGTCTCGATTGCCTGTTTAAGGGCAAAGATCGTGTGATCTCGTGATCCAACATCACGAACAGTGGTGATGCCGGCTTCCAACGTCCGTTGGGCATGGCGGGCGGCTTTGAGCAGGGTGTAAGCCGGCTGTTCTGATTCGAGGGTCGAAACCACGTCCGGCTCTGCTCCCAGACAGAGGTGGACATGGCAATCAATCAACCCCGGTAAGACGGTTAGCCCATGGCCATTGATCCGTATCGCGTCAGGCGGCACGGCGATGGTTCGGCTGGGACCGAGGGTTTTGATGGTAGATCCCCGAATCACCAGTGTTGCCCGATCGATTACCAATCCTGCTCCATCAAACAGACGAACCTGTTGGATCGCGATGGCCTTGGCATTTGGTTGTGTGGTTCGATCCATGAGTCAATTGTGGCGACGGAGGCTCCAGTATAGCTAAGTTTATGGGAGGAGGCCATGGTCGGTTCGTGCCCTATCTCTGCTCAGTGTCCTGCGGCTCCTTCGTGTTGCCGGCGACTACTTCCGATTGGCTCTCTAGCCATTTTGAGGGGTAGGGAGCTGGCTTTCGGCCATGGTAGAGTCATGCCCGATGACTCCCGATCTTGCTCACACCATGAACCCCCAAAACATGGAAACAGATAGGGGGACGGGTATGACCACAATTACCCCTGAGCCGGCCATTCATCGTCCTGCCAGTCCGTTCGAGTCGCCCTTCTCGCATGCGGTGAGTCTGATCTCGGCGGCGTTGCTGCTCTCGGTTTTTGGATCGCTGCTCTGGTTTTCTGCGACGGTGCCGCCGGTTAATCGTGTTGAAGAGCCGGATCAGGCTCTTGATCTGATGGTCGGGCGGATGATGGAGGCGCACGAAGAGCTGAAGCAGCTTCCCTTGTGGCTGCGCTGGCTGGCTGGCTGGACCGTTGGGATCAGTGGGCAGGACCGGTTAGCGGCCATCCAATGGTATCAGGAGTTGATAGAGACGACGGATGATCCCCTCTCCCGCTTACGGCTTGCCATTCTTCAGGCGGAGGAAGGGCAGAAAGAGGAGGTATTAAAAGAAATTGCAACGTGGAGGGAGTTTCCTGAGCCGCTGCCGCGTTATGCCCAATGGATTGAGGCGGCCTATGGGCCGGAGCAATTGGACAGGACCGCCGCTGCCCAATTGCAGGCAACCCTGTCGGAGGTCTTGCCGGAGGGATGGTTTTACCGAACCCTGGTCGCTCGATTGGCCGAACGGTCGGGGGAGGAGAGGCTTTTTACGGTTATGCAGGAGCAAGGGAAACAAGGGGAGTTTCGGGAGCGACTGACCAGCCTTCTCTTGCTCGAATTGGCCTGCCTCATCCTGGGTTCGTTTGCTCTGCTCACCGTCTATCGGCGGCGATCGCAACCGGATTTCTTTCGGGTTGCCCATTTCGGCATTCCTCCTCCGTGGTCTGTCAAGGTCGGTACGGCTGTGTTGGTCCGTGGGGGTGCGATGGGGGCTCTGATCAGCATTGCGTTTTTTGTCGCACCACCGGTTGACTCACCGGTCATAGAGGTTTTCACCATTCCCTTAGCCAACCTTCCTCTGTTGATATTGGCGTACCTTCATCTCTTCAAACCAGCTAGGCTTGACATAAGCAAGGGGTTTGGACTGTCCATTCATCCGGTCAATTGCGGACGAGTGGCGGTCGCCGCCATGGCTGCCATAGCGGCGGGTCTGTGGGGCGATTGGATGATCGGATTCCTCCTTGATGAAGGAGGAATCACTGACCATTGGACGGAATGGTTCGACGCCGATCTGGTCTGGGGAACAGGATCGACGCTGACCGTGAGCCTGCTCGAGTATCTGGTCTTTGCGCCGATCTTTGAGGAGATCGCCTTCAGGCGATTGTTGTTTGCCACCCTTCGTCACCGGCTGTCGTTTGCTCCTGCCGCCTTCCTGAGCGCCGCTATGTTTGCCGCTGCCCACGGTTACGGCTTGATAGGTTTTCTCAGTGTCTTGTGGAGTGGAATCCTGTGGGCTTGGGTCTATGAAAAGACAGGGAGCCTCTTGCCTGGCATAGTCGCTCATGCGGCGAACAATCTGTTGGTCTCGTTGACGGTCATGGCGCTGCTTCGTTAAAGGGCTCCGCCACGACGATCTGTTTCAGAGATTGGAGCAAGTCAGTATGGAGAAGCGGCGCACCAGCTTGAGCCAAGAGCGAGAGGAGCTTGCCGTTGTCGATGCGTTTGCCGATCGATCGATCTTCAACTTCAACTACTAGTTGAACTCCAAATTGCTCGCGTGCCAGGCGACAGATATCTTGCCAGGTGCGGGGACTTCCATCACTCACGTTGTAGGCCTCCCCCGGCACACCTCGTTCGAGGGCAACTAGACAGATTTCTGCCAGGTCTTCCACGTGGATCAAGTTGACATATTTGCGTGAGGGACCGACTCGCCCCTGTTTGATCCACTTAAGGGGATTGCGCCCTGGTCCATAGATCCCGGCAACTCGTAACACGATTGCTCGGCAGCAGGTTCTTAACCATTCTTCACCTTGAACACGAAGTTTGGTTATGTCGAGTGGGGCTGTTTCATCAACCCATGGGGGAGGGTAGTCGCGCGGGGAAGTCATTTGGTAAGCCGAGGTACTCCCTAGAATCACCAGACGATGGGCTATCAGGTTCATGGCCGCGGCAAATTCCTGAACAAGTGCTAACGGCTCGGCGGGAAAACACCAGAGGAGATGGCAGTCGGAAGGGAGGTTGCGCCACGTTGTCCGGTCTCCCAAGTCAAAACGAACTCGATGCTCTGGTGGAATAGAGGGGAGATGGTGATCAGGGTGACGACTGGTTGCCAAGACCGCTAGTCCGCGGGCAATCCCTTTTTCATACACGACTCGACCGGTGTAACCGGCTCCCAGGATGACCAATGGCGTAGCAGTCTCCGTAGCCACGGCGGTTCCCTTCACAAGTGCTCATCTTGCCCACAACCACAAGAGAAAAACAACCAAGCGTGCTTTGTCTTGTGCAGGTCGGTTTTTTTCAGATTATCGAGCCAGTCGGTGACCGACCCCGGTGACACCTGCGAGGAACCGTTCGTGACATGGTAAGATCGGCCCATGTCCCTCGCACCGTTCCATCCGCTGATTGCTCATTGGTTTGTCTCGCACATCGGCGAGCCGACCGACGTACAACTTCAAGCCTGGCCAGCTATTCGATCAGGAGCTGATGTCTTGATCGCCGCGCCGACCGGCTCAGGAAAAACCTTGGCCGCATTTCTTTCTTGCCTCGACCACTTGTTCCAACAAGCCTTGGCGCGTGAGCTGGAAGACCGGACTCAAGTGCTCTATGTCTCGCCGCTTAAGGCGCTGAGCAACGATGTGCAGAAAAATCTGCAACGGCCGCTGGCCGAGATCGGTCAAGCCGCCTTGCAAGCCGGGCTCCTCATGCCGGATCTGCGCGTGCTCGTCAGGACCGGCGATACGCCAATGACCGACCGTCAGCGGATGCTCAAACGGCCCCCCCATATTTTGGTGACGACGCCGGAGTCGCTGTTCATTCTGCTCACGGCGGACAAGAGCCGTGCGATGCTCCGAACAGTCCGCACCGTCATTGTGGACGAAATTCATGCGGTTGCCCCCACCAAACGGGGCGCCCATCTCGCCCTCTCGCTCGAACGGCTGGACGACTTGATAGGAACCAGACCTCAACGGATCGGCCTCTCGGCCACCCAGAGGCCGGTCGAGTTGGTCGCGCGGTTTCTGGTGGGGAATCGAGATCCGTTCCGTGTCGCGGGCGAATCCACAAGCGGTTCCGTCCCGGCACTTCATGATCGGAATTCAGTACCCTGCACGATCATCGACATCGGTCATCGTCGGGAGTTGGACCTGGCCGTGGAGGTGCCGAAAGATGAGTTGAGCGCCGTGGCGACCAACGCAATCTGGGGGGACGTCTATGATCGCCTTGCCGACCTGGTTCGGCACCATCGATCGACCCTGGTCTTTGTAAACACGAGACGCCTGGCCGAACGGGTCGCCCATGCATTGGAGGAGCGACTTGCCGACCTCGGGTCGGACGTCGTCGCGGCGCATCATGGCAGTCTCTCCCGGGCGATTCGTCTTCGAGTGGAAGAACAGTTGAAGACCGGCAAGACGCGGGTCGTGATCGCCACGGCATCCCTCGAATTGGGCATCGATGTCGGAACCGTGGATCTCGTCTGTCAGATCGGCTCACCCCGCGCCATCGCGACCTGCCTGCAACGAATCGGGCGGGCCGGCCATTGGATCAAAGCCATTCCCAAAGGGCGACTCTTTGCCCTGACGAGAGATGATCTAGTGGAGTGTGCGGCGCTGGTGCGAGCAATTCGAAAGGGTCTGCTCGACCAAATCGACATTCCTGATGCTCCACTTGATATCTTGGCCCAACAGATCGTAGCATCCGTCGCCACCAGATCATGGACTGAAGAAGAACTGTTTACTCTCTGCCGCCGGGCCTATCCCTATCGCAATCTCGCCCGTTCGGAGTTTGACCAGGTCATTCACATGCTGGCGGATGGCATCGCCACCAAACGGGGACGAGGGCAGGCCTATCTCTTTCACGACCGAATCAATCGCAGGCTCAAGGCACGGCGTGGCGCCAGATTGGCCGCCATCACGTCCGGTGGAGCCATTCCCGAAACGGCGACCTATCAAGTCGTTGCCGAACCGGACGGCACGGTGGTGGGATCGGTGGACGAAGATTTTGCCGTCGAAAGTCTGGCCGGCGACATCATGTTGCTGGGCAATACCTCCTGGCGCATCAAGGGGATTGAAGCAGGCAAGGTGCGGGTCGAAGATGCTCAGGGAGCCCCGCCGACCATTCCCTTTTGGCGAGGCGAAGCTCCATCCCGCACGGCCGAACTGTCGGCGGCCGTGGCCGAACTGAGACATGACCTCGAGGGGCGTTCGGTCAAGCAGGGGGCGCCGGAGTCGGTCGACGGTGGCCGAGAGGAATCAACGAACGGAGCCCTGTTATTGAAAACTTCCCCAGCCGTCCTTCAATGGCTGAAAGAGCAATGTCGCCTGGATGTGAGGGGAGCGCAACAGGTGGTGGAGTATCTGCTGGCCGGACGAGCCGTGCTGGGTGCGGTTCCGACGCAGGAAACCATCGTGGCGGAACGGTTCTTCGACGAAAGCGGTGGCATGCAGTTGGTTATTCATGCGCCCTTCGGCGGCCGGATCAACCGAGCTTGGGGCCTGGCCCTTCGCAAACGGTTCTGTCTGACATTCGATTTCGAGCTGCAAGCGGCGGCGACGGAGAACGGAATCGTCATTTCACTTGGCGAGCGACACAGTTTTCCATTGGAATCGGTCTTTGGCTATGTCCATTCGTCGTCTGTCCGCGATGTGCTCATCCAGGCGCTCTTGCCGTCGCCCATGTTCATGACGAGATGGCGGTGGACGGCCGGCCGATCGTTGGCCCTGCTCCGATTCGCACAGGGCAAGAAAGTCCCTCCGCACATTCAACGAATGAAGGCGGAGGATTTGCTGGCGGCGGTCTTCCCCGATGCCCTCGCCTGCCAGGACAATATGGTCGGCGAACGGACCAGGCAGATTCCCGATCATCCGCTGATAAGAGAGACCTTCAAGGATTGCCTCACGGATGCCATGGATCTGGAGGGGTTGCAAACCATCCTCCAACGAATCGAACAGGGTCTCATCCGCTGCGTGGCGGTGGAGACACCGGTTCCCTCGCCCTTCTCGCACGAGATCGTAAATGCCAATCCCTATGCGTTTCTCGATGACGCGCCGTTGGAAGAACGGCGGGCTCGCGCCGTGGAACTCAGGCGGACCTTGCCACCGGACGTGGCCGGAGCGATCGGCACGCTCGATCCATCAGCCATCGAATTGGTAAGACAAGAATCCTGGCCTGTCGTGCGCGACGAAGACGAACTTCATGATGCGCTGTTGACTTTGGGCTGGATGCCGGAGCCGATTCCTGTCGAATGGACGCCCCATGTCTCTGGTTTGCTCACCGCATCGCGTATTGTGCGGCTGGCTCCATCGGCTTCTTCTCTCTTGCTTCCTCAAGTGGCCGGCTGGGTGGCGGCTGAGAACCGGGATCGATTCGAGCAGTTGTTCGTCGGTCACGACGAAACACTCTTGGATTCCATCGTCCTAGGCTGGATGGAATGCACCGGGCCCACGACCGTGAGGGAATTGGCCGAACGGCTGGGTTTTGCAGCTAGCCCGGTGGAACAGGCTCTGCTCCGTTTGGAACGTTCAGGGCAAGTGCTGAGAGGATCATTTCGGCCCTCTCCGTCGAGTGGCGATCGGGAAATGGAATGGTGTCATCGCCGGCTTCTAGCTCGGATCCATCGCCTGACGGTGGGACGGTTGCGACGGGAGATCGAGCCGGTCACGGCGGCGGACTTCATGCGATTTTTATTGCGATGGCACCACATTGTTCCGTCGGCTCGTCTTCATGGCGAAACGGGACTGGCAGAGATTATCGGGCAACTGGCGGGTTTTGAAGCTCCGGCCTCTGTATGGGAATCACATCTCTTGCGCATGCGACTGACGCGATATGAACCGGAGTGGTTGGATCGACTCTGTTTGAGCGGCTCCGTCGGATGGGGGCGCCTTTCCCTCCACGACAGACTCTTGTCCGGTTTTGAAGTGAGCATCGAAAACCGGCGAACTCGTGGCATTGTGTCAACCAGTTCCACGCCGATCAGCCTCTTTCCCCGTGAAGAGCGCGACTGGCTGAAAGAGGCGGTGGGGGGAGAGCCGCAGGCCATGAGATGGGACTCCATGGATGGGGTCAGCGACTTAGGCCGGCGAATTCAAGAGGTACTCCATCGGCAAGGCGCCTGTTTTTTTGCCGATCTTGTGCGGACAACCGGCGCCTTAGCGAGTGAGGTGGAACAGGGGCTGTGGGAGCTGGTGGCCGCTGGGCTTGTCACGGCCGATGGCTTCGACAATTTGCGTGCCTTGATCGATCCCCATCGACGCCGAGGAGAGGGACGGGGAAGGCTCCATCGTCCTCGTCACGCCGCCGGACGGTGGTCGCTCTTGTACGCAGGGCGACCAGGGCAAGTAGTCAGCGGCGGTCAATGGACTACCGGGACTGCCGGTCAATGGTCAGATGATCGATCAGGTAATTTAGAGGCTATCAACGGCAGCTTGAAGGACGAACGAGGGTATGACAGACAAGGGGGGACTAGTCTCGTCGAGCTGGTCGCTCGCCGGCTATTGCGGCGCTATGGGGTGGTGTTTCGTGATTTGCTAGTCCGTGACTCGCTCGCGCTCCCCTGGCGGGATCTGCTTGTGCAGTATCGTCGCATGGAAATGGCGGGGGAGATTCGCGGCGGGAGATTCGTGACCGGTTTTGTGGGAGAACAGTTTGCGCTCCCGGAGGCGCTCGAGAGTTTACGGGCGCTTCGAAAGGAGGGAGACAATGAAGAGCGGGCGATCAAATTGTCGGCCTGTGATCCGCTCAATCTGACGGGGATCATTCTTCCTGGTCCGCGCGTTCCGGCCGTGACGACGAACTTTGTCATTCTGCGAAACGGGGTTGTGGATCGCGTCATCACCGGAGGAGATCGGCAACGGTCAAACAAGCGAGGGATGGCGGTACCGATTTAACAAGCGGCTGGAATCGCCAGCAGAGGACAGCGGGCGCCGCGCAAGACCCGTTCGGTTGTGCTCCCACGCAACATGTCCAGCAACGAGTCGTGCCCGCTTGTCACCATGACGATCAAATCCACGTCGAAGTCTTCTCCCATTCCAAGGATCACGTCCACGACGTCTCCGTGGCAAACCATGGAGCGCCACACGAGCCCCTTCCGCATCGGGTAAGTGAGGTCCGGCGCCGTCTCGGGCTTGCCGACATGGATGAGAAGCCCTGTTATTCGCTCGCACCCCAACAGGTTGGCCACCTGCACCGTGAGATCGACGGCCGCCTGGGGATTGGGTTGTTCATGGACCGGGATCAAGACGCGGCGAAGTGAAACAGTGCCCGTTTCTTTGGAGACGAATCCTTCGACATGCGCCGGCACAAACAGCGTCGGGACGCGACTTCCTCGTGCGAGCGGTTCGGCCACCGCCCGATGTTGCCAACGATCGAGGCCGTCATACTGATGCGTCGCCATGACGAGCAGATCGGCTGGATTGTCGGATAAATGCCGCAGCAGGGCTTCAGTCGGGTTTTTAGCGACGGCACGGACCTTGGTCACGGTCAGCCCGGATCGAACGACGTCCTCTTCGCCAACATCTGGTGGAAGGACTTTCCACCGTTTGAGAATCGGAGTGATCCGAGGAAAGTCCTCAAAATCCTTCCGGGTCACGTCTGGATCGACGTGCATGACGGATAATTCGCCCCTGACCGCGAGAGCGAGTTTCACGGCATGTAACAGGGCGGTATGGCTATCGATCGAGAAATCTGTCGGATGAAAAATCTTCCGAAACGACGCTGGTGCTTGAGGGGGATTGGGTGGAACAGTCATGGAGAACCTTTCTGTCGTGGCAACCGAGAGTGTATCGCGGCATCCCTCGGATCAGGCTAGTGTGGAAGAGCCCCCCTGGTTACTGCAAGACCATCCGCAAGATAAGGAGTGACCGCACCGGAAGTGTCAGGCTGGCGCTGTCCCCATCCTTCGGTTCCTATGGTGTCCTATGGTGGAGCATCGTGTCCGCATATCAGGTGCCAGATTCCCTCGTTCACGCTGCCAGGCTCTACCGGACGCCATGGTCCTCCTTGTTCACCATGGGCCACTCGTTTCCCTGTGCCTCTGTGCCCGTCATAATCCGCAAATGCCATTGGTCGCACAAGTTTGTTCGGACAGTCTACTTGTTTTCGCACAATGGTCGAAGAAAATCGGCTCGGCGAGCGCCCGCCTTGCATCGTAGCCCAGTCAATCAACACGGAAACGGTCCTTAGGCCATCTTCTTGCGTAATCGAGTCGCGATCGACATACACCATCTGAACCCCCGGTGTTTGATACGGCTCGTTCAGCAACGTCCATTCCGCACTGGCCAGCCCACCGGTCAGGGCCGGCGTCATAAGCCCCATCACCAGCGCGACGTTCACGATCCTGCGCTTCAATTGATCCGCGGCCTTGGCTGAATCTTGGCCCGCAACCGATCCCACTGATCCCTGACAAAACTGAATCGACCCCTTGATGGGTAAGGAAACCGAAACGCCACCGGTTCTTCCTGCGGCGGCAGGTGGTTCATGTCTCGGTACACATTGACCGGCATCGAATCAGCCGCCAGGTGGAACATGGAACGATAGCCCAATCCGCAGGCGGTGATGTTCAAGAGTTCGTGTGCGCCGTTTTGTTTGGCTCGATCAATCGCCCGTTGCGCGATGGAGCGATAGGAATAAAACTGTCCCTTGGCCCACTTGTGCCCCCAGTACAACTGTTCCACCGTCATCTTGGCCGGTTTATAAACGACATGTTCTCCCGTGTACATGGTCCAATTTTCGGTCAGAATACGGCCGGCCGCTTTAAGTTCCGCGAATTGCCTGGTACCGGGGTAGGGGGTCATGATGCGCCAGAGGGCGCCGGCCAGGCCCATCTTGGTGGCCCATTCGGCGGTCCGCTCGAAATCATAGACATCCTCGTGGTCCAGTCCACAAATGAAGCCAGCATGGATATCGATGCCGTGGTCATGGATGCGACGGATCATGTCTTCGTACAGCTTCGCCGAATTTTGTTTATTGACCGATTTCAACGAGTCCTGGTTGATCGATTCCAACCCCATGAACATCGCCGAACAGCCGGCCTCCTTAAGCGTTTTGAGCAAGTCGGGATGGTGGGCGATGTAAGTCGCGCTCAT
>JANDJC010000063.1 GCA_024331045.1 Nitrospira sp. | reverse complement strand
TCCCAAGGGTCGGGCTGTTCGCCCGTTAAAGCGGTACGAGAGTTGGGTTCAGAACGTCGTGAGACAGTGCGGTCCCTATCTGTTGTGGGCGGAGGAGAGTTGAGAGGGGCTTTCACTAGTACGAGAGGACTGTGAAGGACGGACCTCTAGTGTGCCGGTTGTCGCGCCAGCGGCAGTGCCGGGTAGCTATGTCCGGTGGCGATAATCGCTGAAAGCATCTAAGCGAGAAGCGCGCCTCAAGATAAGCTCTCCCGGGGCGCAAGCCCCCTAAAGGCCACTCGTAGACGACGAGTTTGATAGGCTGGGTGTGGAAGGCCCGTAAGGGTTGAAGCTAACCAGTACTAATCGGCCGTGCGGCTTAACATCCTTTGCTTCTGATAGACATGGTCTGTGCGATCACGCGAGAAGCGTGTCGTCGCGAAGTAGGAGATTAAGAAGTAAATAAGAAGTAAAAATAATAAGAGGAAACAGTTTGGCCTCCAGCTTTGACTTTTGAATTCCCACCGTTGCCATGCGCGCTTCGCTCAGTTCCCGGTGGCCATGCCGGAGGGGCCACACCCGTTCCCATCCCGAACACGGAAGTTAAGCCCTCCAAGGCCGATGATACTGCAGCCGCGAGGCTGTGGGAAAGTAGGACGCTGCCGGGGTTTTAAAAAAGCCTCCGAGATAACCCTCGGGGGCTTTTCTTTTTGTCTCCAGGTGTTGTTGTCAACTCCTAGTCCAGTCCGTGCTCGATCAGAGAGACAACACTTGGGAGCTGGTGTGACGAAAAATGGTGCGATAGCAAATGGTGCACTAGCAATGGGAGGAGACGAGGAAGAAATGAGTAAAACAAGAATGGGTAAAAGAAGCCCTTCCGGCCAAGAGGGGAGTTATTTGCATAACTTGCTATGACCTGTTCTGTGACTTTTGGAGGAGAAGGGGCTTCTTGTGGTCGCGGGATACAGTTGTGCTTTTTTAACAGGATCACTCTTGCGTGGCGGAGTGGACCAAAACGTGATGGGAAACAGGATGTCCTCTCTCCGATCGACCAGTTTCTCCAAGACATCCCTTTCACATCGTTGGGTACTCCAGCAATCCTGCCTTCAGTAATCCATCGGAAGTGTGATGAGACGGTCGGGTTAGCGGTCTGTGCGGAAAGCAGCAACAGTCAGCAGCCATGAAGCAGAGAATATGTTCGCTCCCATCAACCTTGCATGAATCATCGAGGAGATTTCCTGCCATCGGCAGTCCCTCCCAGAGGGAAGGTGGGAGCTGCCCCATACCCCAAGGGCCAATTGTGCTGCTCACATGTCGTCATGAGGTCCTCCACCTCACCAGGCAAAGTAGCCGGCGAACCAGCACAGCAAGAGGAACGCTGACACACAATCTGCAGATATCGAGGGGCTAACCCTATAAAGACAAAAAATAATCAAGTTCTCTGACCTAAGCGTGAATTCAGCGTGAATTCATCTTGAGAGGGGGTTTCGCAGGGCGGAATGGAGGGGGACAGGCTGCCTCTTGGCTAGAGAGAAGTGTAGGAAGAGAAATGCAGGGCGAAGCTGCCGCTTGCGCGACCGAGGGAAACCTTAAACAGCATACCCGGTCGGCTGGTGCAAGAGGACAAGCCGAGCAAGGATTGTGACAGACATGCTGAGGATGGAAAGGGTACGGGGATAGCGTGAGGAGATTGTCTGCGTGGGGCGACCGTGGAGAGAAGTCAAACGCTGGGTGAGCTTCAGACTAGGAAAAGGAAGATTAAGGAGAGAGGGGCCTCTCCCCAAGTGTCACCCGCTAAGGGGACGGAGGTGTAAAATCTCCCTCGATGCTGGTAAGCCTTTTTCCAACTGTCCCTCGTGTTTAGAGCGTTCTCTCGTGATGGGAGCTCGGCTTGTCCAATGGATGGAGACCTTCACCATTTCTCTAATGAACAGAGGAATGAACAGAGACGAATAGGACGCCAACCGAGGAGAAGCGAGGGGCAAGGTCTGCGAGCGGCTAAAATTGCCAGCACCATGTTAAACAAGTTAACAATGCTCATCAGGGGTGCAAGATCTTTACTGTTCTAACACAGCAAAACATCAGTGAAAAGACAAGTGTCATCCTTGTAGGTGGGGAGTGCTGGGTGGGGGAGCAAATTGCCAATAAAGGGACGAGTTTCAACCTCAAAGAGCGGAAGGGGGATACACATTATGAGGAAGGATACATGAGGAAGGATACCGAGCTCCCTTTTTCGGGGGTGTAGCGTGCTCTGCCAACACCCGTTAGAGTCGGCATCATGGCCTTCTTGCTTATGGGAGGGCTGGTTCATGGTTTACCGGTCTCGGCCGCGTCGATCATTTTGCCATTCGCGTCGGAATTGCTGGTCTGAGCCTATAGTCCAGAGTGCCAACTACGGGGCCTGGTACCATGGCTCCAGTGCCCAATCAGTCTTCAATGGCTGCTCTTGGAATGGGGGAAGCCAAGAGGCCCCATTGGGTGCAGGCCGACATGGGAATGACCCAGACCTGGTCGCTGATTCAAATTGCCGTTGGGCCGTCAAGTCCAGTCTTTTCGCCCGGCTACGTGCGAGCCTTCTTGTCTGATAGCCCAATCGGTCACCGCTGGACCTTGCTGACGCTGGTGGCAACGCTCACTCCACCATTTGGCTGGGCGTATGGCAATTATTTCACCTTGTCCTTTGCTCCGAATCCTTTCCCCCGGCGAGCGGCCGCTCTCTACAAGCCGCTCTCTACAAATTGTTGCGAGCTTCACCCATACTCCGGGACGGCCCTGGGTGATTGAGGATCCAGGCAAGATTGGGGCGATCCCATTTCGCAGGATAGCTCTGGGAGTAGAGCGGGAGTGTGACTGAGCCGCGGTCGCTGGCTTTACTGGTTGCGGTCTCTGGGGAGCAGGGTTCGTTGCGCCGCCTGGTAACTGTGGTGTAACGAAAACCACCCAAGGCGAACAGGACGGCAACTTTAACTGTTGCGCTCGGTGGTTGGGGTAGGGGACCGTACATGAAGGGCAGCTCAACTTCTCGTTGAATAAGCGAGATGAAGCAAAGGGAGCGAGGGGGAGAAGCACGCTCTTGCTTTCATCCCGCTCGCGCGATCCCTTTGGTTGCCCTCTCCCCTCTTACGGTTCATGCCATCAACCGTAAGTTCCTGCCTCACCCCTGTCGGGCACGCAAGGTTGATGCAGACGCGAGTTGGGACTCGCGTCCAGCGGTAAGAATCCCAGCTCTGTCTCGCTCAACGGGATTTGGTCGATATCTGCGATTCCGTCGCGCATTCAGTCCTGCTGAATCTTCATTCCCTGTTCCCATCCGTAGCGCACTGCCTCCCGGTGCTGGTTCCAGGCACCTAGTGTCCGTTCATCCCATTGAGCTCGAGCCTGGGGCTCAACGAGGTTCCACGTGACTTTCCGACTCTCCTGATCACGGGCCAGATCGAAGCCGTACTTATAGGCGAGGCGGTAATGGTTGTAGTCGAAGCCCGATGAAGCATAGTGGGATCGATAATGAGCCTGAAAAGACGACTCGAACTCTTTAAAAGTATCAGTGTGTCGTTGCTCCGTCGCCTCCTGCGCTGACTGCATGGCCATTCGCATGGTGCTCATGCGGGGATGATTGGCTGGCAAGAGCCGGATCACTACCCATACGACAGGAATAAGGATAATCAGAACCCCAACGACTGCGGTGGGTTTCATGGTCGCTCCGCATATATGTAAAGGAGGGGATGTTTCATCATACGGCATCGTCCCCTCTCTTGCTAGAGTGAGGAAGGGGCAGAGCCTAAGGAAACGAGGGGCAAGATGAGTCAATAGATCGTATAGGAATCGGCAGGGAACCAGCCTGCTTTCCCTGGTCCTTGGCTTTGTCTTCGTTGAAGAGTAAGGGGATCCGCATAGGATCGAGTATCCCTCTACTCGAAAAAATTCGAGAGGAAGGAGATCGTCTAAACACAGTGTTTACACTAGGTTCATCTCCCACTGGTTGCCGAGGACCCCAACTTTCTTCCTCCGGCGTCGTTCGTCATCGTGCGGAACCCCGTCGATGCTCATGCGGATGTCCGCATTCACGTGGCCGACGAGATAGTAACTGTGTTCCTTTAAGCCTTTCACGATGGGCGTACAATCGATTTGGTGAACTTTGTTATGGATCAGATTGGGCCGCGCTGGTCCGTTTGAACCTAAGCGATCGGGATTGCCTTTGGTGAAATCCGACACGACGAGGGCGAGATCGCCGCGATTGTGATAGGCGTCCACGCTTCTCGCTAATTCATGGAGGCGGCCGAGCGGCTGGCCCGGCTCTAACACGGTGTCGTCCACGTCCGGAGCGCAGAGAAAGATGTGTTCGAAAATGCGGGGCAAGGCATCGCCTGGCGTAAAGGCGTCACAGCGCGTGATAGCATTTTGGAGCAGGTAATTCCCCATGGAGTGGCAAAGAAGATGGATGTCTTGGCGGCAGAGTTGTGGGTTATCCCGTTGGAGGTGGGCCAGAAAGTCCCGAAGTTTTAAGATGCCACGTCCAAACGCATTGCCGGAGGCGGCGGCTTCTGATCGATCGGACTTGTAGGAGACAAAGGGCAGCGCCAATCCGTCGGAGGGCCAGGTAAAGAGCACGACCTGCACTTGTTGAGAGGGGTCTTTGCCTTGGCAGCGATTGAGCATTTCTTGCAAGGCCAGCGCGGAGCCAACCGCGTCCGTCCAGGACACATTGAAGCCGTGGATGTAAATGAGCACATCGGTATTCCTCTGCATGATCGCTTGAAGGTCTGCAAACGCCGCTTGCGATCCCAGCTTGACGTCGGCCTGACGGGTTTCAGCGACAGAGCGATCGATTTTCTCCCGATAAGCGATGATGTTGGCTGATTCAGCGCACTTGGCGAGGTATTGGGCCAGCCCCTCGCCGTCGCCGACGCCCATCCTCCCCTGGTTAGCTTGGGCAAACTTTGCGATCTTGGATTCGTCGGCTTGCACGAGCACCCGCCCGAAGCGCAGGTTCTCGGCTCCGTCGTCACTGAATTTCTTGCCGTAGCCGTCGGGCCGCCACCGGTCCTTGCCCAGGTGGTTCCGATTGGTTGCGTAAAATAATCGCAGTGGACCCATGACCGTGCTCCTTTTCTCGGCTGTGGCCGTCTAGAGAGGCAGGAAAAGCGTGGCTCTGCTTAGCGATTCCCCTGGGGAAAGTCAAGGATGAAAACGACGGCTGCACCATGACAACAGGGGAGAGGAACCAAAACAGCGAGGAGGGGAGAGAGGACCAGGGAGTAAACGTCGTCTTGATTTGTGAAGGATGTGCAGGAATAATCCCGCCGGCTCAGCGACGTCCTTACTGGTATCAAGTGGTGGAGAAAGCGCAAGGGGAGATCCTGGGCTGATGATCAACCACAACACACAAAGCAGGATGCGAAGATGAGGCACACTCTGGTCGGAATGGCGTTGATGCTCAGTGCAGGGTGTCCGGCATGGGCCGGATGGGTATCGTTAGGGGGCGACGACACAGCAGGAATGACGATATATATCGAAGCCTCGGCCATCGAAAAAAATGGGGACCACCGCCTCGTTTGGGTCCTCTATGATTTTAAGAAGCCGCAGACGAAAGAGGGTGGGGTCTCATTCCGTTCAGCCAAGATTCAGCGCGAGTACGACTGTGCTAAGGCTGCCACACGGATTCTCATGATCCAACACTTCGCGGGGCCAATGGAAAGTGGCAAGAAGGTGTTGGAGAGAGCGACTCCTGATCGGGAATGGGAACCAGTCGGCCAGCTGGAGTCCGGCACGGTAGCGAAAGACCTCTGGACCCTGGCCTGTGAATAAGGCAGTCCTGATGGTCCGGACAATGGGCCGTCGTCGATAATTGCTCAAGATCCTCACACTGTCCCTGTCAACAATGGAGCACGTCGGCGTTGGCGGAATCTGGCCAAGGCGGTGGCCAAGATTTCCTGCGCTTCGGGCAGTGGCAAGGTGGCTTGAAGCATCTCCAGCTTCTCTTCGGTCATCGAGCGCAAATTGACCAAAGCTTCGCCTGCTCGATACCGTACCCACCATTCCGGATCGTTCAACAGCGCGGTAAGCCTGGCTTCGTCGCTGGATGTGCCCAATTTGCCCAATGCGGTGGCTGCTTGCACCCGCACATACCAGGTTGGATGAAACAAAGATTGACGGACGATCGGCAGGTCGGTCGGGTCTTGAAATTCGCCGAAGACGAACAAGCATGCGGCGAGAAAATCGTCCGATACCTGTGGAGACGCATCCAGGAAGTGACGCAGGACGGACAGTCCGCTGGGGCTTCCGGTAATAGGCAAATGGCGGATCAGCCGCGCCCCGACGGATTGATCACCGGTTGTGGCGGCCCGCGCGAGGGTATCGGATGCCACATCTCCGCCGGCCGAACGCAGGATCGTTGCAATAGCCAGGGGAGACCAATCAGTTCGCCGACTGATGACCGGAATGAGCAGTGGTATTGCAGCGGGGGCATGGATGGAAAGGAGGGCCTGAACGGCGTGCAAGGCTACAAAGGGGTTCTGGTGAGTGATCAATGAGTACAGCGGGCTCCACATCGATCGATCGCCAAGTCGCTCCAAGGTTCGAATCGCCAGCATCTTTCTGTGCAGTTGCCGGCTACGTAGGAGCGTTCTGGCCCATGACTGCAATGGGAGGCGCTTGGCGATGTCGACCAGTCGAGCTGTTGCATCGATCGATCGGCATTCGTCATAGCACTCGTTCCACAGATTGAGCACGAACACGCGATAGCGCGAATCGGTGATGAGGAGAAAGGGACGATAGGGCAAGACGGGGCTACGACCCTCAAAAATGATTTTCCACTTTTTGGTGATGAGTTGGGATCGGTACCGACCGATCGATCGTCCGACGCGGATGCAGAGAACCCACAGCAAAAGCAAAATAACCAGCCCCCCAGTGGCGAACGCCGCCTGGTACCAAATTGTCAGACTGAGATGATCGTCAAGAAAGAGCACGTCGTTCATTGGAATAACGAGGTCAAGAGAATACCCAAGGTCACCAATGATAAATGATGGCGAAGTTGCCTCCTTGCCGAGCATACAATCGACCACGATCCTCGTAATATCCTGTCGCCTCCAAAGACAGCCGTTCTATGATGGGAATGATGAAGCCGCCTTGGATGGTGTGGCTTCCGATCCGCGTGATGTCTTGTGTGGCCACGATCCGTTCGCCCGATGTGCCGAACGAACCGGAGACGAACAACTGCACACGCGGCGTCGGGCGCCAGGTGAGGCGAGACGCCAATGTCATAGCGCCGGTCTCCGGAACCCAATACAGTTGTTCCGTGAGCCAAGTGTCAAAAGGAAGATAAACCGTCAAGCTGGGCATGAAGAGATTGATATCGTCCGTCCTGTACGAAAGCCGCCGATAGCCCACCGAGACTTCAAAAATCGAAAGAAGAGAGTGAAGGATGCCCAACCCCTGATAGAGCTCTCCCCCCACAGAGTAGGTGGGGGTGAAGCGTGCATCAACGGTCCCCTGCGCGGCGACATAACCCCACGCGCGGGCCCACAGGGGACTGTACAGTTCTGCCGAAATAGGCACATCGTGGAACCCAAAGCGGTGAAGTGATTCCACCCGGCCGACCAGGGTCTGTTCGCCTACGGATTTGGCCGCCTCGACAAGCACCGCGTGCTCGGTCTGGATGCCACGGGAGTAAGAAAATTGGCCGTACCCTACTTTGAAGTAGTCACGAAAGGGCAAACGCACCGCGGAGTCTCGGGATCCAAGCGGAGCCTGGGGCGAGGTCTCCGGTGCCGCAAAGAGAATCGAACGTGACTGCCGGCTTTTGATCGCCGAGATACGCTCGGCCAGGGCGGCATCGTTCGTTACAGCATGGGCTCGCTCATAGTAAACAAGCGCTTCGTCGAAACGCCCTTCCCAGTAAAAAAGATTAGCGAGACCTTCACGGGCCTCGGCATGATGCGGATTGTGCCGCAAGACCTGTTCGTACAGTGCTTTCGCGTCCTCGGTTGATTTCTGCCACGAGAGCACTCGCGCCAGTGCGGTCTTGAGGTCCACGTCATTCGGATACCGTTGAACGAGCGATCGGTACAGGTCGATAGCTTCGGCATATAATCCTTGCCACGACAGCACGCGAGCCAAGGCCGCACGAACGTCGTCTCGGTCTGGTGCCAATCGAAGGATTTCTCGATAGAGGGCTTCGGCCTGCCCGTATTGCTGTGCGGCTTCCAGTTGGCGGGCTTGTTCGATCCTGGCCTCTGGTGAGGGGGGAGAAGCCGCTTGCGGTGCCGCGCCAGTTTCCTCACCGGTGATCAACAAGATCCAGAAAACGAGAAATACCAGGTAGAAGGATTGCCAGGGATGGCTCCCATGCAGTTGAAGGGGCCTGTGGCTCAGTAAGGCTTGCTGCCCAGCAGATTGTGTCTTACGAGGCTGAACGAGCATAGGTCACTATCTTCCCGCTGGCAGCTGGTGTGTCGATCTCCGTTGATTGGGGGGCCTGTCGGTGCTTCTTGCGAGTACTATGAAAAAACAGTCGTTAGATGACTCTTGCCTTTAATAATTTATAGAAACCAGCCATCACGATAGTGTCGTTAAGGTAAGTTACCTGCGTATTGTAACCAATAAGTGCTTCCATTCCTCTAATCGGATGATGGGAGAGCAATCTTAAGAGATACATTCTAGGAACAGTGAGCTGTCCCCTGGCCCTACGCCTTCATGAGACAAGACAAGATCCTCGATTGTTCAAACATGTCGGCAAGCAGCCTGGTAGGCAAGAAGTTGGCAAGGATGGGGGTAAGGCTCCAGCGAGCCACTAGCCAATGGGTGTGGCTCAATGGGACCAATGGGTTAACCAAGGGATGGTCAAGGGCAAGTCAACGGAGACCACCACCAGCGGGCTTGGTTCATGGGTGTTTCGCTAATGACAATGACCAGCTCCCTTAAGAGAACAGGACACAATACCGACAGAAGAAGGGGGCCAGGCTGATGACAGTTACAGGGATAGGAAAAAACCGATGAGCTTTGCAACCTTCTTTGGCGCAATCCAGGTACTGTTTTTACTCTATTTGCTCGCGTTGACGGCTGGATACCTCGCCTTGAATATGATTTCTATCAGCACGGTCGGACGGTATTTCGAGGAGCGACTGGGATTGGGTTCCCGCGTGGCCTTAACCGGCTATGAGCCCCAAATCAGCATCATCGTGCCCGCCTACAATGAGGAGGCAACGATCGTGAATTCGGTCCGGTCGCTGCTCAATCTGACCTATTCGAACTATGAAATCATTGTCGTCAACGATGGGTCCAAAGACGACACTCTGGCGGTGCTAACGAGAGCGCTCGAGTTGAAGCCCTTTCCCGAAGCCTACGCCCACGATCTGCCGACCAAACCGATTCGTGCCGTCTATCGTTCGGCCCTCTATCCCAATGTGTGCGTGGTCGACAAGGACAACGGCGGCAAGGCCGATTCGCTCAATGTCGGGATCAACGTTTCCACGGCGCCCCTCTTCTGTTGCATCGACGCGGATTCGATCTTGTCGCAAGACAGTTTGTATCGGGTGGTCCAGCCGTTTTTGCTGGACCATCGCACGATCGCGGCGGGAGGGACGATCCGTGTAGCCAATGGGTGTCATGTGGAGAACGGCTTGTTGAAGACTGTCGGCCTACCCTCAAACTTTCTGGCGCTCTTACAGTTAGTGGAATATCTGCGGGCGTTTTTGGCCGGTCGGCAAGGGTGGTCGCCGCTTAATGCCATGTTGATTATTTCCGGTGCCTTTGGGCTGTTTCGCAAGGAGGCGGTGCTGAAGGTTGGTGGCTATCGAACCGACACCGTCGGCGAGGACATGGAGCTGGTTGTCCGACTCCATCACCACTATCGACTGGCGGGGTTGCCCTACCGCATTACCTATGTGCCTGATCCGGTCTGCTGGACGGAGGTGCCGGAAGATCTGCGGACGCTCAAGAACCAACGGATTCGCTGGCAACGGGGACTGTGTGAAAGCCTCTGGTGGCACTGGAAGTTGTGTTGCCATCCGAAAGGTGGGACGGTCGGGTGGCTTGCCTTCCCATTCATGGTCGTTTTTGAATGGCTCGGGCCTGCCTTTGAGGTACTGGGCTATGTGTTGCTGTTTGTGGGGTTCTTGTTGGGGTTGGTGTCGTGGCAGGTGTGGCTCGTCACCACGTCAGTGGCGGTGGGGTTGGGCATTGCTCTCTCGTTGAGCGCGATCCTGATGGAAGAAATGACGTTTCATGTGTACCAACGTCCGTCGGAGTTTTGGAAATTGTTGGTCGTGTCTATTTTGGAAAATCTTGGATACCGGCAGCTCAATGCTTATTGGAAACTCGTTGGCCTGGTACGTTGGCTCCGGGGCAAGAAAGCCGACTGGGGCAATATGATTCGAACAGCTGCGTGGCAGTCTAAGGCTGGATCTCCGGTGGGCGGTCGATAAGCCTGAAGTCCCTAGGGCTCCGCCTCAAGAACAACGAACGGGATGGAAATTTGAGAAACTCGATGGTGGAAGAGGGGCGACATCATCCTTCCAATGCTCGAAGCAAAAAGTTCTTCACCCGCACCCGCGCTACGCGAGAAGCCTCTCCAACTGGACCTGGAATACCCCAGGAACCGATCAATGTGCTGTGGACGTTGATCGGCTTGCCGTCCGGCTGATAGACACTGGCCGGGATTTCGCCGTCGATCAATCGATCGCCGAATTCGTGGCGCAGTGTCAGGTGTTTGGCGCGATCGGCCATACAGTCGGTTTCGAATCGGAGCCCGTAGATCTTGGCCGAGCTCTGGCGTGCCACTTCAAGATCATCAGATGACAAGCCCAGCGAGGCTCGATCTTCATCCGAAGACCACCACAACCTCATCGGCAGGGCCGGCTGGGCCACGACAACTGCCTTGACTTGCTGGTGGTCCAGCAATGCCAATGGAAGGGGACCGGTCATGCAGTTGCCGATGATCCCAATCGGCTGCCTCTGGTGTCGTGAGCCGACCTCCTTAACCACGCTTCGAAGCCACGTGACGATGGCGGGACTCCCCTGGTGAGGGATTCCCCACTCGCCGTGAGGAAAGTGCTTGATGATCCCGCCGAACCAGTAGGCCCATAGTCCGCTGGCCGGTGAGAACGTGCCCTTGGCACCGAACAACAGCGGCACATAGACCGTAAAATCGTTCGCAAGTTCCTCGGCATAGGCCAGGGTGCCGGGCGAGAGACCTGTCAGTTCATGCAGGAGAATCACCGGTGGTTTCGACGTGTCTTCATTGAGGCAATAGACCGAATGGGTTATTCCCGCATGGGAGAGCGGGGCGGTGAAACATTCGACCCACGTTCGTTGAGGAGCACCAGTTTCCTTCACGTGCGGCGCGCAGGCGGCGAACTGCGCGGCGCCACAGCCGGCTTGCAGGAGCAGCAGGACTAGCACCGGAATCTTGACCGGAACCCTGAAAATCCGGCGCGCCAGTGGTGACCGAGGTTGATGATCCCATCGTGGGAAGAACGAAGGAACTGGTGGGTGATCCGGTCCGTCTGAAGTCATGGCTGGCTTCTATTCCGAGGAGGCTTGGGGTTGGCCGTCCAGCGGGGAGCCCGCAATCGGCAACCCTTCCAACTGCATGATGCGCAACGCATTGGTGGTGGGGCAAGGACCGGGGCGAAGGTGATAGTCGAATTGGAGAGCACCGGCTGAGACCGTCTCTTGGAAGTGAAGGTTGAGTAAGGAAGGAATGACCTTTTCGAGATCCGTCAGTTCGAGATCGTGCGTGCTCACGAGTCCGAATCCATGGCTCTGTGAAAGGGCGGTGATGTAGGCGCGGCTGCCGATCAACCGTTCGCGATTGTTGGTGCCCCGAAAAATCTCGTCGATCAGGAACAGTACCGGCGGCTCGGATCGGACACACGACAAATCTAAGATGGCCTTGAGCCGCTTCACCTCCGCATAGAAAAACGACAGACCTGCATCGAGCGAATCGTCGATGCGAATGCAGCAGGCCAGGCGGCTCCACGTCCAGCGAAAATCGGCGGCGCACACTGGCGCGCCCGCCTGGGCCAGGCAGACGTTGATCCCGACGGTGCGCAAAAACGTGCTCTTGCCCGACATGTTCGAGCCGGTGATGAGATGGATCGAGCCGAGTCCTTCCAAGCGAAAATCGTTGGGGATACGGATGTTGC
>JANDJC010000062.1:6384-12588 GCA_024331045.1 Nitrospira sp. | reverse complement strand
ATGCGTCGTCATCGACCCGGCCTTTTCATGGGGCGGCGATACACAACTGAAGACACCCTGGGACAAGACCATCATTTATGAGCTGCACGTGAAAGGCTTCACGGCGCGGCATCCGAACGTGCCGGAATCCATGCGCGGCACCTACGCGGCATTGACGACTCCGGCCGTGTTGGATTATTTGCTCGATCTCGGTGTTACGGCCGTCGAACTGTTGCCGGTCCATCATTTCGTCCGCGATCGACACCTGGCGGAACGTGGATTGACGAACTATTGGGGGTACAACACGATCGGTTTCTTCGCGCCGGACATTCGCTACGCGGTTTCTCCCGTCGATGCCCACCATGTGCGTGAATTCAAAACCATGGTCAAGACGCTGCACAGCGCCGGGATCGAAGTCATTTTGGACGTCGTGTACAACCACACCGCGGAAGGCAATCACCTGGGCCCCACGTTGTCGTTTCGCGGGATCGACAACCTGTCCTATTACCGTCTTGTCGCCGACAACCGGCGGTTCTACATGGACTATACTGGTTGCGGGAACACCCTCAACGTCACGCATCCTCGGACGCTGCAACTCATCATGGACAGTTTGCGCTATTGGGTGATGGATATGCATGTGGACGGGTTTCGCTTCGACCTCGCGTCCGCCCTTGCGCGCGAGCTGCACGCCGTCGATCGATTGAGCGCCTTTTTCGACATCCTGCATCAAGATCCCATTCTCTCCCAGGTCAAACTCATCGCCGAACCATGGGACGTCGGCGAAGGCGGGTATCAAGTGGGCAACTTTCCGGTCGGCTGGGCCGAATGGAACGGCAAATATCGCGACACCATTCGACGGTACGTCAAAGGGGACGGAGGGCAGGTTGGCGAATTGGCCTATCGCCTCACCGGCAGCAGCGACCTGTACGAGGCCAGCGGCCGTCGGCCGTTCGCCAGCATCAATTTCGTGACGGCGCACGATGGATTCACGTTACATGACTTGGTGTCCTACAACCACAAGCACAATGACGCCAACGGCGAGGACAACCGCGACGGCACCGACGACAACCTCAGTTGGAACTGCGGAGCGGAAGGGCCGACGAACGATCCGGCCATCAAGGAGCTGCGCGAGCGGCAAAAGCGGAACTTCCTCGCCCTCCTCCTGCTCTCCCAGGGAGTTCCGATGCTTTGCGGGGGCGACGAAATCGGCCGCACCCAGCACGGCAACAACAACGCGTATTGCCAGGATAATGAAATCAGTTGGCATGACTGGAAATTGGACATGGCGAAACGCGACTTGCTCTCGTTCGTGCGCAACCTGATCGCCTTCCGCAAACGCCATCCGGTCTTGCGGCGGCGACGTTTCTTTCAGGGACGCCGACTCCGTGGTTCCGAAGTCAAAGACCTCTCCTGGTTCAGGCCGGACGGCAAAGAAATGACCGACGAGGATTGGAACGCCGGCTATGTGAAATCGCTCGCGCTTCGACTGGCTGGAGACGCGATCAGCGAAACCGACGAAAAAGGACGTCCCATTGTCGACGATACCATCCTGGTCCTGTTAAACGCCCATCATGAACCGCTCGCGTTCACGCTTCCCGCTCACAAACGGGGGGTCCGTTGGCGCCCCGTCTTCGACACGTCCGCTCAGCCAAACGCCAAAAATTCCGTCGTCGTGTTCAAGGGAGGGGAGCGGTATGACTTACAAGGTAGAGCAATCGCGGTGTTGAAACTCACGAGGCAATGACGGCCGGACGCACCATTCCTTCTTTAGCACCTCCTTCTTGGCGATGAAACCCCTATTTGGCAATGGTAATGGGCAAGCCTTGGACCTTTGCCACATCCGTGACCGTCATTTGGTACAGTTGGCTCATCAATTCGAAAGCCTCTCGATTCCATCGCTGGACATCCCCCTGTCCCTCCGCACGGTTGTCAAGGGCATACCAGCGTCCCTCAAGTTCTGCAGCAAAGACGGCGTCCGTTGGTTTCGTCGCAGACTCTAGGATCGCCAGAGTCTTAACCGGATTGCGCAGTACAGGTCCACTGCGAGGATCTGGCGGCACATCGAATTCGGGCTCGGCCTCAATGCCTCGAGCTAAAAATTCCAGCATGGCATTGAAACTACGGAGCTTGATTTGGCCATGCCAGGGATAGTCTCCTCCCGGATAATTGGGACGGATATCGACCAACACATAGTTACGAGGATACCGTTCGGCTTTTAATACAAGGCGCCGACGTTCTTCGTTGGTCAGGACCATAGGATCATAGTTAGTAATCGCCAGCCGCCCGATGACACGTTTAGCCAGATAGGGACGGCTATTGTCATCTTGTCGCAACTGATACCCCTTTTCGAGGGCTTGCGAAGTCATGGGATGATCGAGCGGAAGCGGCCAGATTTCTTCAAACGTGACAAAACCAACGTGCAGGCGGCGGGCCAGATTCAATGCGGAGAGATGCAAGACCCGCCGTCGGAATTCTCGGTATTCATCCGGCCGATGTGGCATGTTCAAATAAAAAGTTCGTTTCCCGTCCTCTTCGACAGCGAGCCCCCGTCCCATCAGCCTGAGCACGATCGCCGGCTCGACGCCTTGCGCCAACAAAAAATCCAGTTGCGTTTCGTCCATGGGCGTCAAGATCCGTTTCGTAAAGTCCTCGCCCTGGACGGGAACGATGCTCACGGTTGGGTTTTCGGCCACCGTGGCCCCAAGATTAAACAGAAAAAAGTTTCTCGCGAACACTGGTCCGCTGGGGGCAAACAACTGAGAGCCGAACCCCGCATTCGATCGAAAGTCAAAGGTCGCCGCCACGCTTGAAATCGCGGTGAAGTGACGCGGTTGCCCCTGCTTGGCCCGGGCAATGTTCAGCAATAGCATCTCCGCTTCGACCGCATTAACCGTGCGATCATATTCAATGACCGCCCGGTGCATCGCCACCGGCGACAGGCAGCCGGAGAGACTCAGCATCGCCATCAGTACGCAGAGCATGGATCGAATCATCTTGCTCGTTGGTTGGTTCATAATCATGCCGCTCGCCGCTGCTCGAGAGAAGTGTGCGCATCCTTTCTTAACGCGATAAACATGGGCACTGGTGCGATCCATCCTTCCTCTCATCAGAGGTGTCGCAAATCATCCGGCGAGCGGTTCCGTTCGCGACCCAACAACGTCCGCTCAAGATAATCCTTGGCTAGATCCTTGGCGCCAAGCCCAAAAGCCAGGCATGCCGCCAACACAATCCCGCCAAAGGTAATGCCGAATCCCACAATTACGACGCTGGCCGCAATGCCCAATTCTTCCAATGCCATAGCAAGGGCGAACAACCGCACGCCCCACCGCGACAGACTAGCAATTAATCGGGCAGGGGGCAGTCCGGCGTTGACCGAAGCAATCAAGACTCCCTGTGAAATGAAATTGGACAGCAGATAGCCCGCGATCAAAATTACGCCGGCGACCAATACATGAGGAATGTAGGCCAGAAAAGACTGCGCAAATTGATTAATCGGTTTGAGATTGAGGGCACCTAATCCGGCGATCATCGCAAAGAGCGTCACACTCCAATACGTCATGCGCCCCGCAAGGTGGGAAGGATCCGCCTTGACGCCTCCCCGGACTAACGCCGCGTTGACTCCGAGTCGATCACAAAGATGATCCAGTCGGACGACCCGCAACACTCGCTCAACAACGTGTCCCAGCACCCAGGCGACGGCAAATCCGACTCCCATGATGATGACCATCGCCAAGACATTCGGCAAAATCCCCAACACCTGCCGACCCAAATGTTCCAACGGCGCGAGCAATGCCTTATCAAAAAAGTCCTGCATGTCCGCCTCCCTTCCTTAGGCCAGCTTCCCCGGAGATCACGCGCGGGGCTCGTCGTTCCATCGATTGACCAGATAGGGTTTTCCCTTTTCGAAGGCCATGCACAGCTGCTCAACGCGCCTCTCGGCCTCGGCGGAGGTCAACCCTTGGGTCTCCAGCACGAAGGTTGCCGTTCGCCCCAGATACAATGGAGTGAGCGCCTTCAACAGGTGCTCGCGTGGCAAGACACGGTGATGATAGGCCACGGCGGCCTCATAAATGATGCGGACCCAAAGATCATCTGGAATACGAAACTCATTCAGAGGAGAGGACCGCAACAACAGCAGTTCCCCGACAATCTCCTTCCCCAACATCCGTTCCCAAAGAAAACCAAGATCGTCCGTGCCCTGCCGAAATGCCATGATCATTCGTTCTACATTGACATGGACCGGTTCGACGCCTACCTCATATTGGAACCCAAAGATCTTGACCGGCATCGATTCGTTTTGCGTGATCCAGACCTTGTGATGCTCCTCCATCAATGCAAACAAGGCTCCTAGCACCTGCATCAGCATGTCGGCCAAATCGGCCGACGGATCCTTGGGATTGTGAATTTTGGCCCCAAGGAAGCTTTGACAGACCCGAGCCCCGCTGGCAATAGCTTCTGTCGTCATCCAGATGTCGATGCCAAATCGGGCCACGTCCGATTCCCACACATGTTGGTCCAGATAATGTTCGGCCAAGCGGCCGGAAAACCCGAAGTCGCCTCCGATCGGCTGTCTGATTCGCTGGCCGTACAAGGCCCGCGTGAGGGGATAGACAATGCTGTTGGTAATTGTGCCGTCATATTTGTGGCGCAGATAATAGGGGGCCACGTAATCGTACTGTTCGTCCAGAATAGGGCGCAGCAGTAACTCAATCCATTCGGGCGTGATGCTCCGCAAGTCGGAATCCACTACCGCGCAGGCCTTCGCTTCAAGCCGCCGGGCAATTTCAAAAATGGTCCGAAACGCGCTGCCCTTCCCAGGAATCCCGTGATAGGGCGTGATGATCTTTTGCAAACGGCTTTGCCGATCACTGATCAGCAAAGCACCGTAATCAACAACCGACCGTGCGACCACCTCAGTGGTTCCATCCGATGATCCACCATCAGAGTTCACAAGCACGGCTCGGTGGTCGGGAAAGTATTTGGCCAGGCCCGCGCTGACAGCCCGCACCACGTGGCCAATCGTGTCGGCGTTATTGTAGCTGGGAATGCCGACCAACAGGTCAGTCCGGCCAATATCGGAGAGCCTGGCCTCCGTCTCCTCGGACAAAGAAACGGTCGACCTCAGGGGTCGCGCATCGTGGACCTTCATTTGGTAGGATCCCATCGATGGTCCTCTTCCACCGCATTCATCAGGCGTTCGAAAATATCGGGGACCGCCGCCGCCACGCGGCTCCAATCCGAAATCATAGGAACCCCCAAGGGGTCCTTCTGAAACACATCCGACGCCAGCTTGATGCCTTTGAGAAACGTCTCGACGGCGGTCCGTTCCGCGTGCCGGTCAAATTTCAAACTGTTGATGGCCGCACTGTCCTCATACCGGCGAATGGCCTCTTCCGCCAATCGGAGATAGGTGGCTCGCAGTGTTTTCAACTCCGCGTCGCCAAGCACGACTCCCAAGCTGGACAAGTGACGAAACAGCGACTTGGAAATATCGATCGTCATCTTCAGCAGACCATTCTCGGGGTCATCGGGAGACAGAGCCTGGTGTTTGTGCTCATAGGCATCCGCAATGTCCACTTGACAGATGCGCCGCAAGGCGCAATTCCGAAAGACTTCGGCCAAGATTCCAATTTCGAGTCCCCAATCGCCCGGGATGCGGTTGACCCAAGCAAGATCACGGACCATCGCAAACTCTCCTGCAAGTGGGTAGCGGAAACTATCCAAAAAGGTCAGCAACGGATGATCACCGACAAGCTGCTGGAAGGAACGAATGAGCGGCGTAAAAAACAGTCTCGTGACACGTCCATGCAGCCGATCGGTGACCCGGCTGTAATAGCCTTTGCAGAATTCGTAGCCTAAGTTGGGATTGGCAACGGGGTAACAGAGCCGCGCCAGGTACTCGCGGTTGTAGCTGACGATGTCACAGTCGTGTAAGGCAATGACCTGGCTTCGACTGCGCGCGAGGACATACCCAAAAGCCAGCCAACACGACTGCCCCTTGCCCGGCAGTCCGACATCGATTTCTCGCTCGACCAAGGTGCGCAGAAGTTCCTGCACACGAGCACCATCGATCCACACCAGTCTCACATCTTGGGGCAGTGCCTTGAAGTAGTCCCTAGCCCGGCGAAATTCAAGAGGCGAGGCACGCCCCAACGCCACGACGAGCTCGTTCAGATAGGACACGCGTGTGAGCTCGGCCAGAATACCAGCGAGCGCGGGTCCTTC
>JANDJC010000062.1:0-6374 GCA_024331045.1 Nitrospira sp. | reverse complement strand
GCTCGGAATACAGGCACGGCAAAACCAGCGCAATCGGATTGACTGTTCGATAGTGCTCAAGTTCTCGCTCCAGTTGGTCCACATTGGGGGCCCCCAACCGATGGAGCACACTCACAATTCCATTTTGAAAAAAGTCCGCCATTGGGATTGTTTCGCTGGAGACCGTTTCCCCCGGGCACCGGTCTTCTCTTCCCTGATTTGTACCTCTCCCTTCAGGGATATTTCAAACATCGGCAAAAAGAGCGTCCCTCTCCTGCTACTTCCCTTCCATCAGGTACCCCTCTCATCTACAATGGAACCCCCCCCGTTCACCTCAAGAAGAACGGCAGGGAATCTAAAGCCGTAATCGAAGACCAAACGCCATGCAGAAGACACAATACTCTTCTAGGAGTCTCGTTGTCTTTACCGATTTAGACGGAACCTTGCTAGACAGCCGGACCTATCGATGCGACGAGGCACATGAGGCGCTGGAGCAACTACGGGCCAGAGGAATTCCCGTCGTGCTGGTTTCGAGCAAAACGTGGGCAGAGATGGAACCGATCCGAGATCACTTGCGCAATGACCATCCGTGCATCGTGGAAAACGGAGGCGCCCTGTTGATCCCCATCGGGTACTTTCCCTCTCTCCTTTCGACGACTGGCGGCTCAGGAGCCTACCATATCGTCGAATTTGGAATCCCTTATGTCGCTCTCCGCCAAGCGTTGAAAGAGATTGCACAGGAAACCGGCTTGGTGCTGAAGGGGTGTGGAGATTTATCAGTTCACGAAGTCGCAGCGCAGACCGGCCTATCTCACGCACAAGCGGCGCTGGCCAAGCAACGGCAATACGACGAACCGTTCATTATCGAGGGCTCCTCCGCTGTATCGGCGGCACTCGCCACTGCGATCACAAACCGCGGTCTGAGATGGACGAAGGGAGACCGCTGGCATCACCTCACAGGTCCCCATGACAAGGGGCACGCCGTCCGCTATCTCATCCAGTGCTACCGTCAGGCAGCCGCGGATCAGGGCCAACACTGCACCACCGTCGCTCTCGGAAACAGCCTCAACGATCTGCCGATGTTGGCGGCTGTGGATATCCCTGTTCTCGTTCAACAACAAGACGGATCCTACGAACCCAGCATTGATCTGCCAGGCCTGATTCGAGCACCTGCCCCGGGCCCAATCGGATGGAATCAAGCACTGAGTTCGTTGCTCGGCTGACTGTCTATCCCCACAACATCTCGATCAGCCTTGCCTCCTTCAGTTGTATCTCCATGCCTTCGTCTGATCTGGTGAAATACCCATGCAGGCGGCCATGGTCGTTCGACCACCGTTCCATGTAGTTCGGGAGAGTTCGGCAGTGCAAACCCAGGCTTACCGTACAGCGCTCGCTGTTTCCGGAGTCCCATCGAGACGGTGAACCAAAAATCGCAGCACGTCTTCCACTTCACCTTGATGTCTGAGATAGTAGCGCGCGCGAGATTTGGAATAGTGTCCGACGCGAACTCCAAGCAGGAGTCCTTCTTTCATGGAAAACACCATCTCATCGGTTTCGTCATCCCCCATAAAAAACAATCCTGTACAATGAAGATGGTTCATAAGAGCGACCGACGCTTTTCCCTTTCCAGGACTGCTGGGAGGAAGGAGATTGACGGAGGCTTTGCCAGGTATTATCCGAGGCGAAGGAGTCAACCGCTCGGCCGCGTGAACCAACTCGCGTTCGATGGCGCCCGGCTCATCGACGCCTCGATAATGAAGAGTCAAACTATACCGTTTGTTTTCGATCACGACGCGGGCGTCGGCGAAAAACCGAGCCGTGGTTCCTTCCAGTTGTTTTACCCATCCCGAGCAGATGAGATCCATGTCGTTCAGCACGGCGGCCGGCGTCAGCGGACTTTCGGCTCCATGGTTTCCGATCAGATGGGGCACCGCTCCGTTGACGCGCGGCGCTAGGTCGTCGAGCGCCCTTCCCGACACCACGGCGCAGGGTACGCGCCGGGCCAGTTCCCGCAACCATTCGTGCATGGTCGGCGAAAGTTTGACGCTCCCGCGCTCGGAGGAGATTTTCGCCAGGGTCCCGTCAAAGTCGAACGCGTACAGTACGGACCGGTTGATCATCTTTCTGAGGGCGTCGCGCCCTTCGTCCGACAAGAGATAGGTCATGTCTGTCCTCCGACCGTCGTCTCGATGCTCCGGCCGCCCATTTCTCGCGCGAGACGGGCCCGCTGTCTCATGCGGGCCGCGTCCATCAGCATCCGGCCCGCCCAGCGATACACGTTGAATTCCTGGACGATCCCGCGAAGGCTGCGCATTCTGGCCCGTTGCTCGACTCCGGACATCGTCAAGGCGACGTGCATGGCAGCCGCGCATTGATCGATGTTGTAAGGATTGACGATCAGCGCTTCCACCAACTCAGCCGCCGCTCCGGTAAACTGGCTCAGAATCAACACCCCCTGCTCGTCGTCCCTTGCGGCGACGAATTCTTTGGCGACCAGATTCATGCCGTCATGCAGGCTGCTCACGATGCACAAGTCGGCCGCCCGATAATACAGGGTGATCTGTTCCGGCTCATGGTGCTCGATCTTGAGAACGATCGGCCGATAGCCGTCACGGCCGAACCGTCGGTTGATGCGGTCCGCCGATGTCTGGACTTGCCGCTCCAGTTGTCGATACTCGTCGATTTTGGACCGGCTGGGAGCGGCCACTTGCAGGAACGAGAACCTGCCGATCCACTCCGGTTGAAGCTCGAGCAGCCGTTCGACGGCTAAGAATCGTTCGAGGATGCCCTTCGTATAATCCAACCGCTCGACGCCGACTCCCAATCGATGTCCATGAGGGAACCCATACATCGCGCGGACGTGCGTTCGGCACGTCTCCACGGGCGGAGCCTGGGATAGCACGCGGCTCGGCCACTCGATGGAGATCGGATAGTGATTCACCGCCGTCAATTTGCCGCCGTATGAAACGGTGGCGCCGTCCCGGTCAATGCGGCTTTCCAACGATCTGTCTACCGTATCGATGAAATTGCTGCAATGAAATCGCGTGTGAAAACCGAGGATGCTGCTCCCCAACAGACCCTCCAGAATTTCACGATACCATGGACAGATCGCGTATCGCTCCGGATTGGGCCACGGAATGTGCCAAAACGTAATGATCGTGGCGTTCGGCAGATGATCCCTCACGACTTTCGGGACGAGCGCGAGATGATAGTCCTGCACCAGGACGACGGGATTGTCCGTCTTGGCCTCCTCGACGATCGCCGCCGCAAACCGTTCGTTGATCTCTTTGTAGAGCCGCCAATCGGAAGAGCGGAAGATGGGCCGAACGTGAGCCAGATGGCACAGCGGCCAGAGCCCTTCGTTTGAAAACCCGTAGTAGTAGCCGTCTTCTTCCTCCGGCGTCATCCAGATCCGTCGAATCTCATAAGCCGGCGCCTCGGGCGGCACCCGCACGTGATCCCGTTCATCGACGACCAGCCGGTCAGCACTCCCGCTGCCGTGCGCGATCCAAATTCCCGAACAGGCCCGCATGATCGGCTCCAAGGCCGTGACGAGCCCGCTGGCCGGCACCTGCACGCCGATGCGTTCTCCGTACCGAGTGTGAATGTACGGCTCCCTATTCGAAACGATCAGCACTTCGTCGCCGGCAAGATGATCGTGCAGGATGGACTTGAGCGTGGCCGGCTTCCAACTCAATTGGCTTTCGTCGCGCATGCGTTTGTCCGCCTGGAGTTCATGAATCATGGCACGGAGATCCTTCGCCACGGGCTGCAGTTCCGGTGTTTGTCTCTGATCTTTGATCAAGCCGATCAACCCCTCGCCGCGCAGCATGCCCCGCACGCCTTCCACCCATCCGCGCCAACTCAAATGCGCCACCACGACCGTCACGAGCGAAATCATGACCCCGATGCCCGCGAAGAGATAGAACAGATACCACTTCGTGGCGCTGCTTCTCCGCTCGACCCAACTCATGTCATGAATGAGCAGAAGCCGCCCCAGCGAACGGCCCGCGTGGTCGATCCCCACGGCGGCCACATGCACGGGCCCCTGCGCCAGCCGCACGACGGCGGCGGGACCAGACTTGAGCGCGACGGCCCGTTCGCACGTCATCGACGCCGGATAGGTTTGAGTTTTATAGATCAACTGATTGTGCGGGTCGCAAAATCCGATGGCGAACAACCGTTCGTCTTGGATCACCCGCTGAAAGTAGGCCAGCAGCTTCGCCTTCGACTCCGACGTCAGCAGATCGGTCAGCGGCCCCTCCATCGTGCCGGCAATCAATTGCGCCCGAATCTCTATATCGCGAACGAACCATTTCAACGTGAGGTTGTCGACCAACGGAATCACGCCGTACGCGATGCCGGCCAGAACCACCATCAGGGGCAGAAGAAAACGAAGGGACAGGCGCATGGATCACCTCTCATTTACTTCCGACGAGAAATCGCCTATGGTACGGGCATGTACCCCTATGGATTGGTGGGCAACTGCCAGACCTCGGCGCTCATCGGATTGAACGGGGCCGTCGAATGGATGTGCGCGCCGCGTCCGGACAGTCCTCCTCTCTTCGGACGCCTCCTTGATCCGGACGGTGGACACTTTGAAATCGCCAGCGCCGCTCCGATCGAGAGTGTGACGACCCGACAACATTATCTACCCAACACCAACGTTCTCGTGACGACGTTCACCACCGCCCGCGGCGACGCGTTTCAAATCACGGACTTCTGCCCCCGTTTTGAACAGTACGGCCGCGTCTATCGGCCGACGGCGCTGTTCAGACTCGCTGAGCCGCTCCAAGGCACCCCCACCGTTCGCGTCAGTTGCCGCCCGGTCTCAGGATGGGACAAAACGCCGGTGCAACCCCTTCGAGGCAGCAACCATTTGCGGTACGAAATTCGAGGCGAGCCGCTCCGACTGTTGACCAACATGCCGCTCACCTATCTGTGCGAGGAAACACCGGTGGCCTTGACTCAAAAATTTTACTTCGGCTTGACCTGGGGACTCGGCATTGAAAACGATTTGGTCGCCGTGACCCATGACTTTCTGGAACAAACGATACGCTACTGGCGCACGTGGGTCAAACATTGTTCGGTTCCGCTACTGTATCAAAAAGAACTGATCCGCTCCGCGTTGGCGTTGAAGCTCCACTGCTTCGAGGACACGGGCGCGATCTTGGCCGCTCTGACGACGAGTCTTCCCGAACAGCCGGGCGGAAGCCGAAATTGGGACTACCGGTACTGCTGGCTGCGGGACGCCTACTTCGCCCTGACGGCGTTTCATAATCTTGGACACTTTGAAGAAATGGAGGCGTTCCTCAAGTTTCTGCTGAACATCGCGCACGCGCAAGAAGACTCCCGCGATCGCCTGCGCCCCGTCTATACGTTGAGCCAAGGACTGCCTCTTCCGGAAATCGAACATGCCAACTGGGCCGGCTATCGAGGCAGCGTTCCGGTGCGCAGCCACAATCAGGCGTCCGATCAAGTTCAGAACGACGCCTATGGAGAAATGATCCTCGCGTTCACCCCCATCTTTTTCGATGAGCGCTTTATCGATTTGCGCACTCGCGATCTTGATGGGTTGCTGGCTCACCTGGCCGGATTGTGTGAGCGGAGCATCGGGCAGCCGGACGCGGGCCTCTGGGAAATCCGCCACGCCTGGCAGGAACATTCATTCACTAACCTGCTCTGCTGGGCTGGACTTGAACGGTTGGAGCGCATCAAGCGGACCGGCCACCTGTCTTCTCTTTCTCTCAACGTCACGGCGGCCAGAATTCGGGCGGCTGAAGCCCTGCTCCGCGCCGTGCAGGATGACGCGGTCAGAAACGGCCCGTTCGATATGAGCTATGACGCGGCGCTTGCGCACCTGCCGATCCTCGGCTACCCGAATCGTCGGCTTTGCGAAACGACCACATTGCAAATTGTCAGAAATCTGGCGTTTCCGGCGGGCACCCCCCAAACGGGGTTTTTCTATCGTTACGTGCGTGAAGACGACTTTGGGAAACCGGAGGCGGCGTTCGTCATTTGTTCATTTTGGATCGCACAGGCCCTGGCTCGTCTCGATCGAACGGCCGAGGCAAGAGCCATTCTGGACCGCGTTCTTTCCTCCGCCAACCACGTGGGCCTGTTCTCTGAACATTTCATCCCTTCCACACGCACCCAGTGCGGAAATTTTCCTCAAGCCTATTCCCATATCGGCCTCATCAACGCCGCCTTCGCCGTCAGCCCTCCCTGGAGCGAAATCCTCTGACCACGCCGAATGTTCAGGAGCCTGATCCTAAAAGGCGAGGCGTCGTCGTACGACGGACAGCAGGGATCGCGTCATGGATGAGGACAGAATCTGCTTGAGAGCTGCGTTTCTCCATCGGCAGTCGATCAGCCCTTCCCTTTGGACTGTATTT
>JANDJC010000061.1 GCA_024331045.1 Nitrospira sp. | reverse complement strand
GAAGCTCCCCCCCTATTTTGATCCGGCCCATCAGGAGGCCATGCAGAAAGTCATCGCTCGACAGGGTGTTGATTTTCTCAATCTGATTAACTCGGTTGGCAATGCGTTGGTGGTTGATCCTGATCGCGAGACGGTTGTTATCAAGCCGAAAGGAGGGTTCGGAGGGTTGGGGGGGCACATCATCAAACCGGTGGCTCTTGCCAATGTCCGCGCCTTCCACAAGTTGTTTGAAGGGGGGATGCCGATTATCGGGACCGGAGGCATCATGAACGGAGTGGATGCCTTTGAACATATCCTCTGCGGCGCGTCTGCTGTTCAAATCGGAACGGTGTTGGTGGAGGAAGGACTTGAGGTGTTTGCCAGGCTGGAGGCTGAGCTCTCCGCGATTTTGACTCGCAAGGGCTATGGTTCGATTGCCGACTGTCGAGGGATGGTGAGGGAATTATAAGGGCGGGGATTACCTGCCGAAACGACGGGGCAATAATCGTAGCTTCAGTGATCGATGAAGGAGCTGAGCGACGTTGCGCACCTCCAATCGGTGCATCAGATTGTAACGGTGCACTTCGACCGTGCGAATGCTGATCTCAAGCTTGGCGGCGATTTCTCGGTTGGTGAGGCCTTCGGCGATCATTTTCAAAATTTGGTGTTGACGGGCGGTCAGGCGGCGGCGAGCCAGTCGCTTTCGGGGTGCTCGCAGAGCTGTAGAGCGGTTGTGTCGCGCCACGGCGCACTCCTTTCGTTTTCACGAAGTTAATCTAACAAACGATCGAGAGGGTGTAAACGAATCGGTGGATTTGCGTGCTTGGTCCGAATGGCAACGGTCTTGACCGAATGATAAACGCGGCCGCTTCTTTTGTTATCACGTTCTGGGTAATTCTGAGCGGGCATATTTTTCAACGCCCTCTTCGCACACTGTTGACGGTGATTGGGGTGGCGCTTGGCGTGTCTGCGTCGGTGGCGGTGCGGACGGCTAACATTGATGTCTTGCGTTCGTTCGAACAGGCGGTGCTGACCGTGGCAGGACCGACGACCTTGGAGGTGTCGGGAGGCGAATGGGGGCTTGACGAACGGATCATCGCCGTAATTCGGAAGGTACCCGGCGTCTTGTCAGGCTCACCGGTCATTTTACAAACAGCGGTAGTGACGAAGGATGGGCGGCAAGAAGCTGTCCAGGTGTTGGGCTTGGACCTCCTAGCCGAGATAGGATCGCGGGGCTTCCGCCTGACACACCAATCGTCCGGTCGCGAGTTTGAGACGATACTCAATCCGAACACTATCCTGTTAGGCAATGAGTTGGCGGCTGCCTGGAATGTTTCTGTGGGCGAGACAATCGATCTTCAGGTCGGAACAGGTGCTATTACATGTACGATCACAGGATTGCTTGACGGCGCCCAGGACCGAACGGCCCTCTGGAGCCGCCTGGCTGTTATGGATATTGCGGCGGCTCAAATGGTGTTTGGCATGGTGGGGCGGTTGGATCGCATTGACCTTGTGACCGATAAGGAGCATGACGTTGAAGAGGTGCAACGGGCGGTTCAGGCCGTTGTGCCACCGACTGTGACCGTCGAGCGTCCGTCGAGTCGTACGACACAGACCGATCAGATGATGCGTGCCTTTCGGCTGAACGTCACGGTGTTGAGCTGGGTTGGTCTGCTTGTGGGTATGTTTTTGATCTACAACACCATGGCCTTCGCAGTTGCGCAACGCCGAAGGGAGATTGGAATTTACCGGGCAATCGGGATGACACAAGCACGGGTCGCGGTATTGTTTTGGGTGGAGGGCGCCTTGCTGGGGTTGGTGGGCGGAATGATCGGCAGTGCCGCGGGTTTCCTGCTGGCTCGGGAACTGGTGGTTTTGCTCAGTCGGACGATTTCAGACCTGTACGTGCCCGTGGGGGCCGGAGCTGGCGGTCTTCAATCGGCTCAGCTTTGGAGGTTGGCTGCCGAAGGCACTCTTCTTGGCTGTGTCGTTTCGATGATTGGCGCGGTTGGGCCGAGCGTCAATGCCGCGCGGACGGTGCCGACAAGGGCGTTGGCTCCTGGAGACTATGAGACCAGCCAACAAGTGAGGGTGGGACCACTGGCAATTGGGGGCGCCGGGCTCCTCGTCACTTCAGGAATGTTAAGTCTCGCCAATCCGATCAATGGCGTTCCGTTCTTCGGCTATGCTTCGACCCTCTGTCTATTGGCCGGGTTGTCATGTCTGGCCCCGATCTGTGTGACCACGTGGCGGCAGGGAATCAGACCACCAGGGAACCAGACTACCATAGGAGGAATCATGCGGGCGATTGCGGTCGACCATGCGTCACGTAATCCAGGACGTAATGGCGTCAGCATCTCCGCGCTGATGGTTGGTTTATCAATCATGATCGGTGTGTTGATCATGATCAAAAGTTTTCGGAATACAGTGGAAGTGTGGGTGGCCGAAACGGTCATGGCGGATGTGATTGTCGCGCCATCGCTGTGGTTGCGGGGAATGGAAGCGGGAAGCACGGGAAGAAGTCTGCCAGCGGCATGGCGAGAAATCTTGGCTGGCACACCTGGTGTCATGGCAGTTGACACATATCGTGATGTCCGTGTGACAGTGCGAGGGAAGCGTGTGGCAATCGTGTCACGTGATTTGAGGATCCATGCCCGTCTCAGCCGATATTGGGTTCGTCATGGTGATTCGGCCGAACAGCTCGTCCTTGCGGCAGACAGCGATGGCGTGCTCGTTTCCGAAATCTTGGCCGATCAACTTCATGTCCAGGAGGGCGACAGTCTCGAACTGATGACCCCTGAGGGAGTGAGACGTTTCCCCGTCGTAGCGGTCTTTTATGATTATGCGACCGACGGGGGAAAAATTTTGATGGATCGGCGACTCTATCAATCGCTGTGGCATGACGACCTCGTGACCGTGTTTCCTGTGTACCTCGAGCCGAAGGCCCAGCTTGATGCTGTCCGCCAAGAGATGGCGGCTCGACTCAAGGGGGCTGGCGGGCGTCTTCCTCCATTGTTGATTAGCAATGCCGAACTCCGCAAGGAAGTCTTGGAAATTTTTGACCGAACATTCCTCTTGACCTATGTTCTAGAAGCCATTGCCGTTATCATCGCCATGTTGGGCATTGTCAATACGTTGGTGACGTCAGTGCTCGAACGACGGAGAGAATTCTCTACCCTGCAGGCCGTTGGGGCAGAGGAGAAACAGATCAGACAGCTCGTTCTGTGGGAGGCCACCTATTTGGGCATTGTTGGAATCGGGCTGGGATTGATAGGTGGTGGGGCACTTGCGATGCTGCTTATCAAAGTGATCAATAAACAGTCGTTTGGATGGACGATTCAAATGATCATTCCATGGGGTGGCATCGCTCAGGCGGTCATCTTAGCGATGATCGCTACGTTAGTGGCCGGTTACGTTCCATCCCGTTGGGCTGCCAAACAGTCAGTCGTTGAAGGATTGCGAGAAGAATAAAAAGCATCAAACAGGAAATGTCCTCGTTGTTCTCGAGGAAACTTACCGTGTCTTTTGTCAAACGGTTTGATGAGATATTTTTCATGCTGTCCTAATCCTTCTCTCATCATGGGCAATTATAGTGGCAGACGAGTAGTTGTGATAGCGGGAATGAAACCGCGCCATGTCCTGCTTCATCAGCAAGATATGGTGGCCCCAACAGAGGAGGAGGAACATGAAGGACAGATCCATCCATTCAGAGGCCGCACAGATGAACGTCATTCAGAGGAAGCCAGCAGGTTTTTGGCGGGCGGTCTCATGGCTGTTCTGGTGCTATGCGCAACAGTGGAGGAAGCGGGCACGGTTTTATGAGAGATATCGAGACTATTTTCCTCGCCTGTCCGCCAGTCGGTTTGTCAAACGCTGTCGAGAATTGGAGCACCTGTACGGGAAACTGGCATCGATGGTTCTAGTGGTGCCGGTGAGAGAGCACGAATGGGTCCCCATACGAGTTCCTATGGGCCGCAGAAAGGGCAGACGAATCTCTGGTCGCACACTTGCTGCAGTTGATCGGGCTGACAGTCTAACTAGACGAGCCTAAGCAGCGAGTTCGGCCAGTTGACGTTTTGGGGAAGGCAGGCGCGAGACCCTCCCAAGAAGAGCCCCTCATGGTTTGAGGCTGTTCGATGGGGAGGGAAACGGAGGGCGGTCCTCTGCCTTGACAGGTCTGAGACCTGTTATGTTACCCCGTTAAGTGACGAGGCCTTTACTAGGCCTCTGGAAGAGAGAGTGCACTGAGATGAGCAAATTCAGACGTCCGGAACTGGAGAAAGATAATCCGACTGCCCCGCAGATTTACGTGGGACCGAGAAGACGATTAGCCATGATCCGGGCTGCTTCCTCATACCGAGAGGGGGAAGGAATGCCTATGGCCGACGCGCTCTTAGGCTTGAGTCGAGCCGCGAAAGCGTTCATGAAGCGCGTGCCGGACTCGGCCACACACCGGCGGGAACGACGTGCTCTGCGCAAAGCTCTTGTCGAGGCTGATCGTCTATTAAAGAGTCCCCAGGCCCCCTGAGCGAACGTCGTTTTCCCTTTCCTTTGCCGTTTCTTCACGTAGCCATTATTTCCCATAGCGGCAGAAAATGCCGGCGTCCGGTCCATTCTTTCTACACAAAAAGAGACTTGGCCTCACGAAAGGGTTTCAAATTCGACGTGAGCGTCGAGGCCCGAATCTTGAAGTGCGCTTCTTTGACATGGGCATGTTCTGGACAGCGCTGCTCCATCATCCTGTCAATTCTTCCAATGGTCTCCCTGTGAGCATCTTGCCGACGGTTGGTGCGTTATGGAAATGGCTCACGGAAGACGTGTCTGTGCTCGGCGAGTTCCAGATTCCCATGGTGACCTGGATAGGTGCCGTAGGCATTCTTGCCTTGTTTGCTTGGCATGGGAGCCGCTTTTTCTATGGCACGAGGCGCTTGCACGTTGCGATGAAAGAAATCGAAACGCAACTCCTCACCCTGGTCCAAACACGAGAACAGGAGTCGCCAGGATGGTTAATATCGCTTGCCGACTTAAAACGACAAGGGCGAAAGATTCCTCCTTCCGGAGCACGGCGAGACCTGGATGATCTAGCCAAGTTAGATCGCATTATGGGTGGAAAACGGGCCTATGCGCAGGATTGGTTGGCCTATCGCCGAAGTCTTACCATTTACCAATCCTCCTGGTTTCTTGAACCAAGGGTATTTGCCGAGCAGTCGGCGAAGGACTATTTTCTCTTTGAAACGGTGTGTGCGAATTATGTCAATGTTCGGTTCTATCAACACTTTCCATCCGTTTTGACCGGTACCGGCCTATTGTTCACCTTCCTTGCCATCTTAATCGGCCTGAGCAAATTGCAAGCGGACGGATCCCACATTGAAGGCTTGCCCGGGTTCATTAACAGCCTGGCGGGAAAGTTTGTCACGTCTATCATCGGCCTTGCGAGCGCCAATGGGTTTCTTCTGTTGGAAAAATCCTCTTGGCACACACTGGCTTGTCGCCACCGGCGGATCATCGCACTATTGGATCGAATGTTCCCCAAAAGAATCGAGGAGCGTGAGACAGGCCGTATTGCCTCGATGGCTCAGACCAATGGTAGAGCTGAAACTGAAGGTGGGAACGACGCTCTGCTCCAGTGTCTTGGACCCCTGCAGCAGAAGATGGATGAAACCGTCGAGGCGTTAAGGAATATTTCCCTCTGTCTGTCATGGCAAGTAAATGAGCACCGTGAACAACGACGAGAGCCCCTGGCATCGGTCATCAGCGGGGAGGTGAGAATAGCGCTGGACCAGGCCACCGAACGATTGTGCGCTGCGATTGGCGACCTGCACCGGTCTTTTGACGCATGGGAAAGGCGCCATCAACTTGCCTCTGACGATGTTGATCGCCTGATCAGGCAACTCGCCGACCGTGCAAAATGGCGATCCGAGCCGCTTGCTCCTTCGAGCAAGCGCCCAAGCGCATGGCGACTGTCCCGATGGTGGTCATAGAGCAAAAGAGACAAGAGGGGATAAGGAGGGGATAAGATGGACGAAGAATTGTTCAAGCCACAGGGGATGCCGGATGACCCACTCATCCCAGCTGCAGGAATGACCGACCTCATGACCTCGCTTGCGGTCGTCTGTTTGTTACTCTTTGTTGCACAGGTGGCATCAGCCGTGAAGGAGCCGGTGCCGGTGTCTGGTGGCAAGTCATCTGTCATCGACCAACTAAGCTGGCAAATGGAAAGTGACCACTTGACGATTCTTCGGCCCGATGACCCACAGTTGCTGACGGTCGTAGTACCTTCCCCTCTGTTGAATTTCGAATTTGGGAAAAGTGTGCTTTCTCCACAGGCGGAGAATATTTTGTCCGAGATCATGCCTCGCTACGCAGCCGTCCTGTGTGGATCACACAGTGACGAGGTCGCGGCTTTTGTAATCGAAGGTCATGCAGACGACCGGGGGGACGATTTGTTCAACCTCAAGCTCAGCCAGCAGCGGGCCCTTACTGTTCTCGCAAGAGCTCTTGTGGTGATTCACGATCGTCTGCCGTGGGCCTATGAGTGTTTTCTACGCAAGGCGTCCGCGAGCGGCCGTGGGAGTCAAGATCCGATCTTCAATGCCGCTGGTTTTCCCGATCGGGAAAAGAGCCGACGGGTCATATTCAAACTGTATCATCGCGCGGGGAAAAGCAACTTGGTTTATTGAATCACGCAGGGCAGGGAAGGAGTGCTCTTACTTGCCGTGGTGGGTTGTCATCAGAAATCCCGCGCTTCCCACGACTCCTCCTAACACGCAGAGAAATGCTCTTGTGTGAGGCAAGGTGGGATCAGCCGGTCCAGGCCACTCGCCGAGAAGACCGACGAATATCAGGATCGCTCCCACTCCTATGAGGAAAGCTCGCCGTTTTTTCATTGTTTTATCATAGCTTCTCTTCCTATCCTTCGTCTATCAAGTTCGACCCATTTCCTTTGCTCTTCACTAATTTGATTATGTGGCGGGAGAAGCCAAGCCAGAGATGTGGATGGCGCTTGACGATCTGCTGAGCGTTGAAATGGTACGACAGACATGTTCTCGTGCGCCAACGTCCCTTTGTCATGTCGGCCTTCTCGTGTCAGAGAAACACGACAGATTCACCTTGGATGGAGCTGAAGACCACGTCGGGGGTTTCTGGGCGAGGGAGGCAGATAATGAGACATCGGACGCAGCCTGCCGCAGTGACCAGTTCGAAGCAACGTTTCTCCTCCAGGCTGTCGGGTAAGCAAGAGAAAGTATCCTCTCCTGAGGAAAAGAGTGACGACGAGTGAGGACCTACATAGTCGGAAACAGGGCCCACCGCAAGTAACAGGTGGTGGTGGCGGTGGAGGGGATCGAACCCCCGACCCGCGGCTTATGAGTCCGCTGCTCTGCCAACTGAGCTACACCGCCATGGAAAGGACATTGGGAAGGACATTAACGTGGTTAGTCCGTGTGAGTCAAGGAGTGAGAGGCACAGAGGAACCTTGCCCCTTGTGCCACCCCACCGTGCTGCCAAACGGAAAGGTTGTTCGGCTGGATGTGGAATGTCGTATTCCTGGGGAGAGGTCGCCAGGTAACGGCCAGGAGACCGTCCCGCCTGTGTCGCTGTATAAGAGTCTCAGCCCTGTGAGGGCTCTGGGGGAGGCTGGGCAGTTATTTCGCGGTGCCATCGGGCGACGTGGATTCCGATCGCGGGTGAAGCGATCGCAGTGGCCAAATACGGATGCCGGGAGCCTGATAATCTTTGGGCAAGTAGTCATCTGGGATTGTTGTTTTGTTACCGTCTCGAATCTGCAGGTAATGGGGAGACATGATTTCCACGCCTGCTTCGTTGAACAGGTCCTGAATATGCTGATGCAGTTCGGCGTAGGTTGATGCCATTTGATTAGGATGTTTCGTATAGCCGTTGATTTCATAGGTGACGTAAAAATCATTGAGGCTTGTTTGAAGAACAAAAGGCTCCGGTGTATCGAGAATACCAGTGGTGCGTTTGGCGGCTGCCAGCAGCAACTCGTGCACTTTCCGCCAGGGCACGTCGTAGCCGATTGTGACGCTGGTGTGCAGGATAAGCGGAGGTGGATTGGTGGCTGAAGAACTAAAATTAATAATGTGGGAGCTTAACACCAACGAGTTGGGAATGGTGACGTCCACGTTCTTATTGGTTCGAATTCTGGTGACCAGGAGAGTTTTTTGAGTAATGTCGCCAGTCGTTTCAGCGATCTTGACTCGATCCCCCACGCTGAACGGACGCATATACGTGAGAACAATGCCCGCGACGATGTTGCTGAACGATCCCGCGGCTCCTAATGACACCAGAACACCCAGAAAGACCGAAATGCCCTTAAAGGCTTCCGAGTGAGAACCAGGGATGTAGGGAACAATAGCAACGGCGGCAAACACGAGAGCAAAAAATCGTACAATCTTGTAGGTGGGGGCGGCCCATTCTCGGTGAAAGCCTTGGAAAGTGATTGCCCCACGCTCGATCCCTGTAAAGAACAGATGAATCAGTTTGATGATGTATTTGGTCACCAGTACGATGATGGCGATCGCGATGAAATCGGGAAGCGAGGAGACGAATGTCATGCCGATCAATTTGAGTGGCTCGATCAGATAGCCCAACAGCTCGATCGATAACTGTTGGGTAGCGGGAAAGAATCCAAGAATGGACGTCACATACAGATATGTGACCGAGGTGTAGGCCACCACGCGGAGGATGCGCAGCGTGCCCACCGCGCCCTCAGCGATCTGAGTGCCGGATAACAGTTCCACCTGTTGGATCTTCAAGCAATAGGTGGTGACCCGTCCCCATTGGGAGACCCGTTCGATTAGTTGAGGAAACAGCGAACGGAAGAGTCGCAATATAGCCAGAAACAGTCCTGTCGCGACCGCGGTCAGAAAAACGCCAGCCAACAGACTGGTCCAATTGGCGTGCACGGCGCGGATGCTTTCAAAGGGAATGGCCAGCGAGACAAAGAATCGATCTTCGAATTCACGGGTTTGCGGAAACAGATTCAGAATGACGTGAAAATAAAAATAGAGTGCTCCCACGGACAAGACGATGCGGAGGAATCGGCTGAAATACAGTAGAACATCCACTAGGTGATCAGCGGAAATCAGCTCAACGCCTCCGATAGAAAGCGGGCGTATGCGGGTCCCGCGCCAGGCATGAAGAAACTCGTAAAGGAGAGGAAAACCAATACGGGCGGCCACTGCCAGGAAAAAGAGAAATGCCGTTGCTACGCCAGCCCACAAGAGATCCCGTACTTGAACCGATAGCTGCGACTGATTTTCCGTGGTGGGCGGCACCATCGCTTGCACGGTCCGCTGAATTTGCTCAGCCCATTCCTGGGCCAGTGTGCGACGAGGGATCCCTGCCACCCGTGCCTCCTGCTCAGTTACAACGAAGAGCACTTCTTCGCGTGTGAGCACGTAGGATGTTTCTTCATGATCTTCAATAGCGAGATTGCTCAGGAGAGTAGGATTTGACTCAACCAGCCGTCGAAGCCGTTTCTCAATGGCGGCAGCCCTCGCTTCGGGAGTCACGTCGGCTAGTCCAGTCCGGACAATAAAGAGCGTCTGACCGAAAAGTCGGACGGGAGCAGCAGACTCACTGGACTGTTGGTTGGCGTGGGCCGCACCAGCCAACGTCACGAGGAGAGCAACCATGCACCACCCGATCGTTGACGAGCGGCCAAGGCATGCGCCCCAGCTCTTCGATTGGCGGATCGTGTTGGCCTGTATGAGCATGGACTCCTCTTGGAAGAACTGTCACCGATTGTGCCACAGATGCACGTGCTGCGCCACAGGGCCTGGAACCAGTTTTTACGCGTTGAACGTTGAGCAGTGGTACGTATGTGGCACGTATAGTGAAGAGGCCGGCGGTAATTGGGAAGAGAGGGGGCTGCACGAGCCTTGGGGGCGTAAATGATACCAACTATGGAAGCAACGCCGGACAGGTTCTCCTCCTTTCTCGGACTTTCTCGGCTGGACCAGTGATCCGTCTTTGGCACAAAGTCAACAACGTCAACGATGCGAGACAGAGAGAAGTTCGAGCTGTTTACCATCGCGAAGGAATGAGCCGATGGTCGAAGAAAATCATCAACATGGCGGTGGTGAGGAAAGAAGCAAACAGTTTTCTACTGGCAGCGTTTGTCGGAGTCGGCGTGGTTCTTGTGAGACCGGAGGGAAGAAGGTACACAAGGGGAAGAGCATTCAAGAGGAAGAAAAAGCTGTTTCTGAATCAGAACAGTCGCCGGTAGCAACTGCTCTGAGGCTCGGAGCGGTCGAGCTGGCAACCATTTCGGTGTTTGAGGGTTCATCCCGACCAGTTGTGGTTATCATCAGCCGGGAGAGTCGTTGAGACGTTCGGTTCTTTCATTCCGTTCATATTCCACAAGGGTCGGGAGCAGGGGGATGAGACCAGTCATATTGTCACGAACTTCCAGTGGTCTATGAAGTCGGCGCCAATGATAGTGAGCTTGCGTGGGAATATGAAACTCGTACCGTAGGTGCATTGTTTAATCATGACTTGGCCATTTTGCCTATTCAAGTGACGAAGAATCGCCTGCTCTCGTTCCCTCCTCGAGCGTTTCCGTAATCTGTAGGTTGGGTAGATGGTGTTCACCATTGCTAATCCCTTTATTTTTGACTGCCCATTCGACTAGCGATCGGGCGAATAGAGAAGCCGCACACGGTCATAAAGAGGAGCCCCTGCGCTATGTTCGACCGACAAGCCAGTGAGCTTGGTGACAGAGGGAACAAACAGGAGACCTGCGAGGTCTGCTTCGTCGTTGTGCCTGCCATCTCAAAGAGATGGCTTGACATGCAATTTGAGCGTGAGGAATTTCGAAAGATCTTTCAAGGTGACAATGCCCGCCAGTTGGCCTCTATCCACAACGAGAAGACTGCTGTTGCCCGTCTTGGTCATGAGAGACAGGGCCGCTTCCGTATCGCTATTGATGTCGATGGTGTTGTCTTGGGAGCAGGGGATTGCGAGGTCGCGGGTTGTCAATTCCGTCCACTGATCGCGAGGAATCGCGGCAATTTGCTTGGGGCCAACGCACCCGATCAAGCGAGAGTCCTCCATGACGGGATAAAGGTGGTGGAACGATCGATGGAAATAATCTTCGACAAACCGCTGAACGGAGGTATCGGAAGAGACGGTAATCGGATTGGAGGTCATGATCCGTCGGATTGCCATGCTTGCCAACATTGTTTGGGTGACGAGGTGATAATACGACGTTCCGGCTGTTTCGCGAAGAAAAAGACCGACGATGAACCACCAGATGCCAATGAGCACCCGTCCGCTTACAATGTGGATAAACCCAGCCACCATTAAAAGAAGTCCACACAGTGAACCGACCAAACTAGCCAGGCGGGTGGCCTGTTGAATATCCTTCTTGCGGATCCGCAGCCAGGCCCTCAGCAGAATCCCACCGTCAAGTGGAAAAGCAGGAAAAAGATTCACCCCTCCCACGAGGAGGTTTGCAAATGCCAAAAAATTAAAGATTCCCAAAACGGCTAGCGGAAGATTAACACGATACCCGATTTCAAAAGCGAGGTACCACGCAAGGCCGAGGGCCATGCTTGCAAGGGGGCCCACGAGAGCAACCAGACTTTCCGTTTTGGGATCGGCGGGCGTGGGTGTGGCGTCGGGAACTCCCCCGAAGAGGAAGAGAGTCGAGGCCGGAACAGGAACGCCCCGACGTTTTGCCATGAAGGCATGGGCCCATTCATGAAGGAAGAGCGAGCCAAGAAACCCCGCTGTTCCACCAATAGCCATCCACCAGTAGGTTCGAGAGGTGAGTCCCAAATACGAAGTGCGAAAGTAGCCTTCTGCCAGGGACCAGATGAGAAAGGGAGTAAGAAAGATCCAGCTTAAGCCGAGCCGAACTTTCAATCCGACCACTGTCAATATCATGGACAACGACCTTGGGAACAGTTCCACCATCACGCTTACCATACTGCGCAGCGATCAATCCAGAGAGCAATCCAGAATTCATCGGATAGCCATCCTAACGGAACTTAGGGCGCACGAGACACGTGGCCCCGTGTAGCCGGTGAAGAGGCTCTGTGAATGAAGATCTGTGAATGAAAAATGATGGGCAATGGCACCTGCATGAATGCCCACCCGCTAGGCCACTGCTGGAGGGGGCATTCCCTGCGCCAGCTTTGCATCCCTTGTCCAATGGTTGCTGCTACTAAGCAACGGTCATGTTTGGGGCATCCTGCAACAGAACGATACGGTTCTGTGTGGTCTTTTGTCTTCAATTGAACGAGACCTTGTTTTCTGACTCATCCTTCCTTTAGGAAAAAATGAACCGTATAGATGAAAAGAAAAAACGCGCATGGCATGGAGCTTGCCGGAGGCATGATGAAGAATCGGTTCCATGACCAGCGATGATGGAGGATAAGACTTTCCCTCTAAAGGCAAAACACTCGAAAGGAGAGAAAATCGATGAGCAGTCGAAGAGGAAAACGCTACACGGTCTCGTACAAAGAAAAACCCCGTCCTAACCAAGATCCTTATGCAATGCTCAAGGCCCCTAAGGGGCCTGTGGTGTGCCGATCGTGTCATGCGATTTACCGTGGGAAACGGTGGTATCTAAATCGTGTCGAGGCCGGCGAGTTGCTAGCTTCCCCAACGACGCGCACCATGCTTTGTCCGGCTTGTCAGAAAATCAGAGATGACTATCCTGAGGGCATTGTGACCTTGAAATGGCCCAACCTCCGTGCGCATGAAATTGAGATAAGAAACTTGATTGCCAATGTGGAAGAGCGGGCCATGTCCATCAATCCACTGGAGCGGGTCATGAAAATTACGAGAGTGGGGGAGGATTTGGAAGTGCTCACGACAAGTGATCAACTGGCTCAAAGATTGGGGCGTGAATTGGTCAAGGCCTACAAGGGGCGAGCAACCACGAAGTGGGCGCACCAAGACGTGCTGGCGCGGGTGACATGGCAAGGAC